>JAESQE010000453.1 GCA_016765335.1 Planctomycetaceae bacterium | reverse complement strand
GAGTTTGATGTGACCGTGAAAATAGACTGCTTGCTGGGCAGCAGTCGAAATGAATTTTCTATCGAGATTCCGGACATGCATCTTCGGAAGTGTGAGATTAATCCTCGTGCGTTTCCGTGGCGGCTTTCAGAACTTGACGCAACAGTAAGTGTTCTCAATGGTGTTGTGATATTTAATGAACTCAAAGCAGTGCATGGTCTTTCTGAAATTAGATCAACAGGTTCTTTTGGGTCCAATATTGATGGTTGGCAGTTGCATTTTGATAAATTGGAAGTGGATGACTTGTTTCCTGATCATGAATTCATGGCTGCGCTGCCCAATGAATTTCGTCAATTGATGGAGTCCATGAAAATTGAGGCCCCTGCCTCTGTCTCGGGAAGGTTGAATCTGGCTGGAGATTATCGTGATCAGAGTGTGGAAGCTGATTGGGCTGCGAAAATTGTCTAGAGTCAGGCAGATATGTTTTTGGGAGTCGATTGCAAAGATATTAGCGGAGTGATCGAGTTTAGCGGAAAGATGGATCGTCAAGGGACCGTTACGCTGACTGATGGGGAATTGGCTTTAGCTTCCTGCTGGGTGATGGGATATCAAGTGACTGATATCAAAGGACCATTTGTGATTAAGAAAGATCTTATTGAAGTCGGTTCCTCAAAAATGTTTCCCTCAAGAGATCAAGAGGAAGGCTGGAAGACGGTATCGAGTAAGGAGCGAGTTTCCGGAAAGATTTTTGGAGGAGAATTGTTTCTGGATCTGATTGCTGCTCGGTCCCAGGCGATGCCTTACTCACTACGCTGCACTCTTTCCCGAGCAGATCTTGAGCAATGGGCGATTCAGAGTAACTACGGACAAGCAGATGTGCGTGGCGAAATGAATGGCTACATTAATTTGTCTGGTGATACTGTTTCGGCTCGCAATACCGTTGGGGATGGTGAATTGCAGATCAGCCCGGCTGCATTATACGAACTACCAAATATGTTTAAATTGTTTCAGCAACTTTCGTTGACTCCAGCTGATGGGACTGCCTTTCGCAATGCCCGGGCAAAGTTTCGTGTTCGGGATGAAAAGTTCATCTTCGATGAAATTGGACTTTTTGGTGAGAGCATGAGTTTACTCGGCGAAGGGTATGTTCGCTTTGACAAAACGATTGACCTGGACCTTGTGTATCGTCCTCCACGTCGCTCTCGTATTAATCTTGTCTCTAAGGTGCTCAGAAGGTTGGAAGGTGTTTTACCCGCCCTGTTTACTGTAGATATCACTGGGACGATCGGTGTCCCGATTGTGAAAGTGAATTCGGGAGCCAGTGATGCTTTGCAGCGATTTGTCAAAGTGCTCGAAGCCGGACCTGCAAACTTGCTTCCTCCAATGATTATTTCGCCTCCCCAGCGACCGCTTCCGTAAGCAGTGGCTTGAGAAGCAGGGGATTGAGTATCAATAAGGGAATAGAAAATGGCTGGTCATTCAACACGAATTATGTATGTCGAATGTAAGTCAGGCAGTGGAGATGACGGACCTGCTTGGATTGGTCGTGTCTCTTTCTCAAAAACCGGACGTACGATTTACTTTAATGGCATGGCGTTCCAGTCGTGTGGTGGACGAGGAATTGGTGCTAATTATTTCGAAGTGGAGTCTGGTGAGCAATATTGGATTTCTGGCCCGAAAAAGAACGGACAGGATCGCCATTGGGCTGGATGTGGCCCTGTGAAAATAGACGCTGATGTTGTTCAAGAGTATTGGCAAGACATCCGCAACTGCCAACCACCTAAGAACCCCAATGTGGCATGATGCCGTGTCGCATCCAGCTTAGGGGCAGCCAGGGAATTGATCGGAATCAAATACGCTTACTTCAACCTGCCAGTACAAGACCACGATTGATCACGCAACGCAGGTTTTAATTGCTTACTAGCCTTGGAAATGTCAGGCACCAGGAAATGTGTACGTAATCCACCTGTGCCCATGCATGTAAGAGTGGGGTTCCCGGTGACTAGAAGCTGTCATGATATTCAATTAGTTTTCTTTCTTTGCTTTATCAATGGCGTTTTTGGATCAGGTGGAGTGTCTAAGTTACTGAGTGCCAAATTGGCAGGGGGCGTGGGGTGGCAGGGAGTAGGATTTGCTTTGGGAACGTGTTTTCTCGTGATTTTAGGCAGATTGTTTAGATTGCTTGTATTGGCATGTGAGTTGCTCTATTGAGATTACAGATAGTAATAGCATGTCATTCCTGCATGCCGAGGTTGTGTTTGGCGGTCTGTATGACAAGTCAAAAATCGGTGCAGTGAACATTGTATATGTATAAATTTGGGTCTCTGAAATAAATGAGGAGAAGCCGTGGCTAAGTTGTTGAGTTTCGATGAGGATGCGCGTAAGCAACTCTTAGAGGGAGTCACTAAGCTCGCCAATGCTGTCAGTAGCACACTTGGGCCGCGCGGTCGTAATGCTGTGCTTGACAAAGGGTGGGGTGCCCCGAAGGTAACAAAAGACGGAGTAACAGTTGCAGAAGAGATTGAGTTGGAAGACCCATTCGAAAACTGTGGCGTACAAATGGTAAAAGAAGTCGCTTCAAAAACCGGCGATGTGGCTGGGGACGGAACAACGACTGCAACAGTTCTTGCAGAAGCACTGTTTCGTTCGGCGCTGAAGTACATTGCTTCCGGTGCTGATGCGATGTCTTTGAGCCGTGGTATGAACAAAGCTGTCCAAGCTGTTGTCGAGCACATTGGGAAAATGTCCAAAAGTGTTAAAGCCAATGATCGCGATGCAATCAAAACGATTGCAACAATCGCAGGTAATAACGACCCGGAAATTGGCGAGATTCTTGCTGATGCTCTGATGAAGGTTGGCAAAGATGGTGTCATTACGATCGAAGAAGGTCGTCATATGGCAACAGAAGTTAATCTTGTGGAAGGGATGCAGTTCGAACGCGGCTACCTTTCGCCACACTTTGTGACAGATCAGGATAAGCAGGAAGTTGAACTTGAGAATTGCAGAATTCTGATTCACGAAGAAAAGCTCAGCAGTGCGAAAGTACTTGTGCCTCTTCTTGAAAAGATCTCTGAATCGAATGCTCCTTTGTTGATTATCGCTGAAGATGTTGACGGCGAAGCATTATCAACATTGGTTGTTAATAAATTACGAGGGATTTTGCGAGTTGTTGCAGTCAAAGCACCAGGTTATGGTGATCGACGCAAAGCTCAACTGGAAGATATTGCTGTTCTGACTAAAGGGACTGCATTCTTCAAAGACCTCGGCGTTAAACTTGAAAATATCGAACTGAGCGATTTGGGTGTGGCTAAGAAGGTGATTATTACCGCCGATAACACAACCATCGTTGAGGGTGCAGGGAAAAAGAGTGCTATCGAAGGGCGAGCTGAACAGATTCGCCTCGAAATCGAAAACACTGATAGCGAATATGATCGCGAAAAACTGCAAGAACGCTTGGCGAAAATCGCTGGTGGTGTTGCTCAAATTAGTGTCGGTGCAGCAACCGAAACTGAAATGAAAGAGAAGAAAGATCTCGTAGACGACGCCTTGGCAGCCACGCGTGCAGCCATTGAAGAAGGTGTCGTTCCTGGTGGTGGAGTTGCGTTGTTACGCAGCCGAGCAGCCTTGGAAGATCTGAAGCTCAAAGGCGACGAAGCACTGGGTGTGAAACTCGTTGAGCAGGTTCTTGAAATGCCTTTACGGAAGATTGCAGAAAACGCAGGCCTTGATGGTTCTGTTGTTGCCAATCGTGTACGCAAAGGAAAAGGCAAAGCTTATGGCTACAATGCCATGACTAACGAATATGGCGACATGATCGCATTTGGTGTTGTTGATCCAGCCAAAGTTGTACGAACTGCATTAATTAATGCAGCCAGTGTTGCAACATTGCTGATGACAACTGATTCCATCATTGTTGACGAACCTGTTGAAGAGACAGATAGTCACGACGACCATCACCACGATATGGGTGGCGGCGGAATGCCAGGCATGGGCGGCGGAATGCCCGGAATGGGTGGCGGAATGCCAGGCATGGGCGGCGGAATGCCAGGTATGGGCTTCTAGAGTCCGTACTGTTTGTTTTGTTGTTAATTGTTTAGAAATGTCTCTGGTCATAACAGCAGTTGAGAAGTGCATCTGTTGTTTGGCTGGCGAAATTATTAAAGCGTTAAAACTGTCCACAGCAAGCCAAGGCTTGCTGTGGGTTTGATATAATAAAGTTTGATTCAAAAAGATAAGGAATTTAGTTAAATGAAATTGAATCCTCTCGATGATCGTGTAGTCATTCAGGCCATGGAAGCAGAAGAAGTAACCGCTGGTGGTATCGTTCTTCCTGATGCAGCTAAAGAAAAGCCACAACGCGGAACAGCCGTTGCTGTTGGTCCAGGTCGCTTGCTTGAAAGTGGCGAGCGATGTGCGGTTGCGGTTTCCGTTGGCGACGAAGTTCTGTACGGAAAATATGGCGGAACAGATATTGAAGTTGATGGCAAAGAGTACAAAATCCTGCGAGAAAGTGACATCCTCGCAAAGGTTGTGTAGTTCAAAAAATAGAGTGTGCATGGCTGTTATGGTCATGTGCACTTGATTGTTGGTTGAATCAATCAGCAGATCAAAATTGTAATACGGTAAAGCCGATTTCCAGTCGAGAACCATTGATAAAATAGTTTTTCGGCGATGTATAATTTGAGGAGACACGAATCGTGGCCAAGCAAATGCTCTTTTCGGATCAGGCCCGCATCAAATTGAAGCGTGGGGTTCGAACATTATCCGAAACTGTCGCCGTTACTATGGGACCGACAGGACGAAATGTTATTATCGATAAAAGCTTTGGGAACCCAGTGGTGACCAAGGATGGCGTGACTGTTAGTAAAGAAGTTGACCTGGCAGACCCATTTGAAAACATGGGAGCCAAACTGGTCAACGAAGTCGCTTCTAAAACCAGTGATATTGCTGGTGATGGAACAACCACAGCAACCGTTCTCGCTAGAGCAATCTACGAAGAAGGCTTGCGAAGCATTTCCATGGGAGCGAACCCAACGGTTGTGCGTCGTGGAATCGAAAAGGCAGTTGAAGTCGCTGTCACCAAACTGGACCAGATGGCAAAACCAGTTTCCGAAAAATCGGAAGTTGCCAGCATTGGATCGATTTCAGCTAACAACGATCCTTCGATCGGAAAGCTTATTGCTGAAGCAATGGAAAAAGTCGGCCGTGATGGTGTGATTACCGTTGAAGAAGGCAAAGCCAACGAAACGACTCTCGAACTTGCTGAAGGTATGCAGTTCGATAAGGGGTATATTTCTCCTTACTTCGTCAATGAGCCGGAGTCTATGAGCTGCGTTCTTGAAGACGCATACATTCTTCTGGTTGAGAAGAAGATTTCTACACTACGAGACATTGTGCCGATTCTGGAAAAAGTTTCTCAGACTGGCAAGCCTCTGCTGATTATTGCAGAAGACGTTGATGGCGAGCCTTTGACAGCATTGGTTGTTAATAAGCTTCGTGGCGTGCTTAATGTTTCTGCTGTCAAAGCTCCTGGTTTTGGTGATCGTCGCAAAGCAATGCTTGGCGATATCGCTGTTCTGACTGGTGGCGAATTGATTTCAGAAGATCTTGGTATTCAACTCGAAAGTGTTGAAATAGAGCAGTTGGGCCAAGCTCGACGAATCGAAATCACCAAAGATTCCTGCACGATCATCGAAGGGGCAGGCGAGCAATCAGCGATCCAGGCTCGAATTCAGCAAATTCGTAATCACATCGAAAATAATGACAGTGATTATGATCGGGAGAAGTTCCAGGAACGACTCGCAAAGATCACCGGTGGAGTGGCTATCATTTCTGTCGGTGCTGCTACCGAAACTGAGATGAAGCAGACGAAAGCTCGTATGGAAGATGCTTTGCATGCGACCCGTGCAGCTGTGGAAGAGGGAGTTCTTGCTGGTGGTGGAGTTGCACTTCTTCGTTGTATTGCTCCGGTTCGCAAATTGGACTTGGGTGGAGACGAGCAGATTGGTGTTGAGATTATTGCTCGTGCTTTGCAAGCTCCGATTCGTCAAATTGCTGAAAACTGTGGACAAGATGGTGCAGTGATTGCCGACGAAGTTTTGGGCATGAAAGCAAATGAAGGCTACGATGCCAAAAAAGGCGAATACGGCAACATGGTCGAAAAAGGGATTATTGATCCTGCTAAAGTTGTGAAAACGGCTTTGAAGAACGCAGCTTCAATTTCCGGTTTGATGTTGACCACTCAGGTTTTAATTACGAACACCGGCGATGAAAAAGCCTCTAAGGCTGCTGAAGGTTCTGTTCGCTGATATTGATCGGAGAAAAATCTTTTGAATTGAATCGTTGATTCATAGATGTGCAGATTTGTTACAAAAGGGTCATCGGGAAAAACGATGACCCTTTTTTTATGGTACGTTGCTCTGAATCGCGAAACGCTTAGTAGGCTTCGCGTTCACCACGCAGACAAAGCAGGACAAGATGGCAGAGAAACGGGATTATTACGAAGTGCTTGGGGTTACCCGTGAGGCGACCGTTATTGAAATTAAGAAGGTGTATCGCAAGATTGCGATTAAGAATCATCCGGACCGCAATCCGGGGGATGATGAAGCTGTTGGTCGTTTCAAAGAAGCATCTGAAGCCTACGAGATTTTAAGCAATACCGAGAAACGATCCAAATATGACCGTTATGGGCATGCTGGATTGGGAGCAGGAGCCGGGGGCAGTCAATTCCATGACGTCGGAGATATTTTCGAAGCCTTTGGTGATATTTTTGGTTTTGGTGGTGGACGTCGAGGTGGAAGATCGCGTGGCGTTAAGCGGGGAAGTCATCTTCAAACATCCTTAGAACTCGATCTTCTAGAAGCTGCATTTGGTTGTAAAAAAACAATTGAGATTAAGCGTCAAAAGCATTGCAGTGTTTGTGATGGATCAGGGGCTAAGCCTGGCACTTCTCCAGTGACATGTGATTATTGCAAGGGGGCAGGACAGGTTGTTCAGAATCAGGGATTTTTCCGCATGCAGGCTCCTTGCCCGAACTGTGGCGGGGAAGGTTCTGT
>JAESQE010000452.1 GCA_016765335.1 Planctomycetaceae bacterium | reverse complement strand
CAGAGACATCGAGAGTTTTGGTCGGTCTGGAAAGGGCACCTTATCGGAATGTGACGTTCCGGAGAGGGCATCCTAGTCTCGGTATCGAATCAGAGAGTTTGCCAGAAGCGACAGTGGGAAGCTCACTTTCGTCGCAATAGTCGATGTAGGTGGCAGTTTGAGGAGAGGTAAACGAAAAAACGCCGGGCGATTTCTCGACCGGCGTTTTTGTTAACTGGTAGGTAACGCTTGTTCGTAAGCGTAACACAAAGCTCCCCCGGTAGGACTCGCACAATGGCGAACATCGACTAGGCATTCAGAGGATTCAACCGCAAGCGGTGCAAAATGCGGTGCAAGTGATCTTGAGCTAATACACCTGATAAGTTCCTGGTCGGAACTCCCCATGGAAATCAAGGATGAAATTCTCTCTCTGGTTTCGTCCTCCCTCACTCGAAAGGATGGGTGAATCATGTATGGCTTGAATGATGTTCCCGAAGACCCTGAGCAACAAGTGTATGACGCTTTGCATACAAACGCTGATTTACGAGAAGTTGCAGAACCATGGGAAGAGATATTCGGTTCGTAGTCAATGCCGGTGGAATTCGGTATACTACGGTCCTGTTTTCGATGATAATGTCGCCAAGGAAGTCGAAAGCCAGAAAGATACATTGATTGACAGAGTGGAAACTCGATTGCAGCAAGACATTTACGAAGAGATACTCTTCACAATTCGATGGAAGTTAATTTGAGATAATCGCCAAACAATGGCAGGATTGTAATATGACAGACGACAAAACTAAAACATCACCGGAAAAAATGAAACTTGAATCGCTTGATATCAGTGAGCAGAGGCGAGCGGAACTGAAGAATCTTTTTCCCAGCGTTTTTTCGGAAACAAAAAACGATCAGGGAGAACTGGTTGAGGGGATTGATTTTGAGAAACTGAAAGCGGAGATTGGTACGTTCAGTGATGTTTTTGAAAGCCGTCGCGAACGGTACGGCATGGACTGGCCCGGCAAGAAAGATTGCATGAAGCTGATTCAGCATCCCAGCATCGCCACGCTTAAACCGTGCAGGGAAGAGTCGGTCAATTTTGATGAGACCGAAAACCTCTTCATTGAAGGGGACAATCTCGAAGTCCTCAAACTGCTGCAAAAATCATACTACGGCAAGGTGAAAATGATCTACATCGATCCACCGTACAATACTGGAAAAGAATTCATATATCCTGACAATTACAGTGAATCTCTCGACACACATCTTGCTTATGCGGGTCTGGTCGATGACGAAGGGAAAAAGTTTTCAACGAATACTGAAAATGAAGGTCGGTATCACACTAAGTGGCTGAATATGATGTATCCAAGGCTTTATCTTGCACGGAATTTGCTTCGAGAAGATGGAGTGATATTCATTTCAATTGATGATAATGAAGTGGCAAACTTGAGAAAAGTTTGCGATCAGGTTTATGGTGAAGAAAATTTTGTAACGGAAATAATCTGGCAAAAGAAAGTCTCACCCTCTAATGATGCAACTTGGTTTAGCAGTGATCATGATACGCTATTGCTTTACTCCAGAGATAAATCAATTTGGAGACCTCATAGACTGCCCTTGAATCCAAGGCAAGAATCATACTATAAAAACCCTGATAATGACCCAAGAGGTGATTGGAATTCATCTACTTACACCTGCAATAAAACTAAGGATGAACGCCCTAATTTATACTACTCGATCAAAAACCCTAACACCGGTGTTGAAGTTTACCCTAGCGAATCTGCTGTTTGGGCATATTCAAAGGAAGTAAATGATCAACATCTCACTAACGGATTATTATATTGGGGAAAAGACGGTAAGTCTAATAAACCTCGCTTCAAAAAGTTTCTGACTGAGGCAAAAGCGGTTGTGCCAAGGACAATTTGGCCTTACTCAGAAGTTGGTCATACACAGTCTGCTACACAAACAATTAAAGAACTACTGCCTGAAATTAAATTTGAGACTCCGAAACCCCCGGAATTAATTTCTAGAATGCTTCAAATAGGAACTTATAAAGATGGTAAGGATATAGTTTTAGACTTTTTTTCAGGATCGTGTTCAACAGCTCATGCCGTTCTTGATCTCAATAAAGAAGATGGTGGCAACCGTAACTTTGTTTTGGTTCAACTACCGGAGCCGTGTGATGAAAAATCTTCGACCTTCAAGGCGGGTTACAAAAATATCGCGGATATTGGCAAAGAGCGTATTCGTCGTGTCATCAAGAAAATTGAAGAAGAACAGTCGGGGCAGTTGGCACTTGATGGTGACGACAAGCAAGACCTCGGATTCAAAGTCTTCAAACTCGATCAATCAAATTTCGATATCTGGGATGGCTCCAACCCCGATGCTTCCAGTGAAGAAATTGCCAAGCAACTTTCACTCTACGTCGATCACATCGACCCCGATGCCACGCCAGAAGATATTCTCTACGAACTGCTTCTCAAGTCAGGTTACAAGCCAACTGAAAAGGTTGAAGTGATTGAAGATTTTGGAAGTTGGATTTTAGATTTGAAGAAGAAAGATAACACTGATTATGTACTTCCCACTGAATTCAAAAATCTAAAATCAACAATCTACAATGTCGCCGAAGGCTCAATACTGATCTGCCTGGAAGAGGAGATCACTCGCGAGTTGATTGATGCCGTTGCCGAAGCAGAACCACACCGGTTCATCTGCTTGGACAAAGGTTTTCAAGGGAACGACCAACTGAAGGCAAACGCCGTGCAAACCTTCGCCGCCCGCAATCAAGGGCGTGAGACAGAACATCAAATTGTGTTCAGAACCGTGTAGAACGAATTTTGCCGACAGTGTCGGCGAAATTGTAACTCCTTTATGAATAACATCTTACAAAATCAAGACCATGAGTGATAACCTACCAGCACAGATGCCCGATAACCCTGGGGATTTCCTACTCTATGAGACGGAAGATGGACAAACACGGATTGAAGTCCGTATGGCAGAAGAGACGGTTTGGTTGCCTCAACGAGTGATTGCAGAGCTATTTCAGACATCTATCCCGAACGTAAACCAACACCTCAAAGCAATTTATGACGAAGGGGAGCTTCAGCCAGAGGCAACTATTAAGAAATACTTAATAGTTCAAAAAGAAGGGGAACGAAAAGTTTCACGTCAGGTTGATCACTACAATCTTGATGTCATTATTTCTGTCGGTTATCGCATCAAATCCCATCGTGGTACACAATTTCGCATCTGGGCAACCGAGCGATTGCGGGAATACCTCATCAAGGGGTTCGTAATGGATGATGAACGCCTCAAACGAGCAGGTGGTGGCAATTACTTTGATGAATTGCTCGCTCGCATTCGAGATATTCGTTCTTCCGAACGAGTCTTCTGGCGGAAAGTTCTCGATATTTATGCTTTGAGTATTGATTACGATTCTCGTAATGAGACTTCAATACTCTTCTTCAAGACAATCCAGAACAAAATGCACTGGGCAGCACATGGTCAAACCGCTGCTGAGGTCGTTCATGGTCGTGTCGATGCAACAAAACCCAATATGGGCTTGACCAGTTGGGAAGGAGCAAAGCCACGCAAGACAGATGTGAGCATCGGGAAAAACTATCTCGCTGAAGAGGAAATGGAAGCCCTCAATCGCATCGTCACCGCCTATTTGGAATTTGCAGAATTGCAAGCAACGAATCGCAAGCCAATGTATATGGCAGACTGGATAAAAAAACTCGATGACTTTCTACGTCTTTCCGACCGCGAAGTTCTCACCCATGCAGGCAATATTTCACACGATTCTGCGAAAGAGAAAGCAGAATCAGAATACAATCTCTATAAACAGCAACAAGCAAAGTTACCTCAACAGGTCGATAATGACTTTGAGAAAACACTTGATGAACTAAAGAGAATCGAAGACGTAGCAAAGAAGAAGCCCACCAAGAAGAAAACAACGAAAAAGAAATCTCCAAAGAAAAAGACGAAACGCAAAAAGAAAAAAGAGTGATTCGATCTCTATCAAAACAACGTGCAATAATACATATCATTCTGTAACCTGAAAAATATCTCATGAAGTTAAAGTTCGATTCCAACCTCGATTATCAACAAGATGCCATCGGTGCTGTCACCGATCTGTTTGAAGGCTTGCCACCTAATCCCAGCGATTTTGAGATCATTTTAGACACTTACGAACACATGGGGACGCAACAAAACGAGCTTGGTACTGGCAATGCTTTAATTCCTAGTACCACCCAATTACTGAAGAATTTGCGGATTGTTCAAGAACCAAACACCATTCCGAAATCTTCCAGCTTGATTGCAACAGACGACCCGTATTCTTTCCCCAACTTCTCTGTTGAAATGGAAACAGGAACAGGAAAGACATATGTTTATTTGCGTTCGATATTTGAAATGAATCGTAAATATGGTTTCAAGAAGTTCATTATTGTTGTCCCTTCAGTTGCCATCCGCGAAGGTGTCCTTTCCACAATCAGCCTGACAAGAGAACATTTTGCAGGGTTATACGACAATGTGCCATTCGATCATTTTGTGTACAACTCCAAAGACCTCAGCAAAGTTCGTCAGTTTGCGGTCAGTAATCAAATTCAGATTATGATTATCAATATCCAGGCATTTCAGAGAGATGTTGGAGAAGGTAAAAACTATGATGAACTGACAGAAGAAGAAGAGAAAAAGTTGAGTATTATCCATCGAAAAAAAGACACGATGTCAGGATACAGACCAGTTGAATTTATCAAAGCAACAAATCCGATTGTGATAATCGATGAGCCTCAAAGTGTAGATAATACGGTCAAAGCAAAACGGGCAATCAAAACACTCAACCCACTTTTTGCAATGCGTTATTCAGCCACGCACATCAACCCGTACAACCTGTTGTACAAACTTGACCCGATTCAAGCGTATGACATGGGACTGGTGAAGCAGATTGAGGTCTCTTCCATACGAGCAGACGACAACTTCAATGATGTTTTCATCCGCCTCGATAAGATTGGCTACGCAGGCAAATCGAAAACCCCACACGCAAAAGCAACCATCCACGAAGATACCAATAATGGTGCAAAAGAGAAGAAGATCACCCTCAAACAGGGGACTGATGTTGCAGACCAAACGAACCGCCCTGGCTACGAAGGTTACATCGTCACCAACATTTGTGCGGAAGAGGGGCTGGAGCATGTTGAATTCGGAAATGGTGTCACGCTAGAACTGAATCAGGAACAGGGTGGCATGGGCGATGAAATTTTGAAGTCACAAATCTTCCAGACAGTCGAGGAACATTTCAAGAAAGAAAAGAGATACAAAGACAAGGGAATCAAGGTTCTCTCTCTCTGTTCTTTATCGATAGGGTGGCAAACTACCGCTTCTACGACGAAGAAGGCAACCCACAAAAAGGAAAACTCGCGTTGTGGTTTGAAGAGGCATACAACGAGATGTCAGGGAAGTCACTTTACAAAGGTGTGCTGTCATATTCTGCTGAAGAAGTTCATGACGGTTATTTCTCGGTAGATAAGAAGCGAGGAAAAGTTGTTGGACTCAAAGATTCAAGCGGAATCACCAAAGCAGACGCAGAGACCTATGAACTGATTATGAGAGATAAGGAACGGTTGCTATCTACTGATGAACCGTTGCGGTTTATTTTCAGTCATTCCGCATTGCGTGAAGGTTGGGATAATCCCAATATCTTCCAGACTTGCACCCTGCGAGAAATGGGAACAGAACGCGAACGACGACAAACACTTGGTCGTGGACTTCGCTTGCCAGTCAATCAGGATGGAAACCGCATCTTCGATGAGAGCATCAACCGCTTAACAGTGGTTGCCAGTGAATCGTTCGAAGATTATGCACGCGGCTTACAAGCAGACATCGAAAAAGACCTGGGAGAAGGCTTCAAGTTCGGTCGCATCGAGAAAATTGCATTCGCACCGATTATCGATCCCAAAACCGATCAACAATTAGGTCAGGCAGAATCTGAAAAGATATGGAAAACACTCGTCAAGAATGAATATCTTGATAGCAAAGGTGACATCACTGCCAAGTTCACACCAGAGAAAGAAAGTTTTCAACTGGAACTGCCAGAGGAACTGGAGCCGTTGCGTCCTGCCATTGTTGATGAGATGAAGCGTTACATCTTCAAGAATCGTATTGGCAATGCACGCGAACGTAAAACACTCACCTACAACAAACGAATTGAATTGAACGAAGACTTCAAACAACTATGGGATAAGATCAACAAGAAGACTCGGTACTCGGTTGTGTTTGAAACAGAAGAGTTGATTGCAAACTCAGTTAAAAAAATCAAAGAGATGGAGAAAATTAAACGCGTTCATCTGAAGATTGACAAAACGGAACTCGACATCACCGAAGCTGGTGTTGAAGGAGGCAATGTTCTCGACAGCAAAACACAATCGACAACAACAGTCCGTTTTCTACCCGATATATTGGCTTTCCTCCAAAGAGAAACCGAACTGACACGCGGCACACTTGTCGAGATATTGCAGCAATCGGGGCGACTGGAAGAATTTAATATCAATCCCCAGGCATTCATGACAGAAGTTGCCAAGCTATTGAACCGTACGCTCAATGAAATGATTGTGGACGGCATCAAATACGAAAAACTGGCGGGACAATCCTACGAAATGCGTCTGTTTGAAGAAAAGGAGATTGAATTGTATCTCAAAAATCTCTACGAGGTACAAAGCAGTGATGATCGTACACCTTACGATTATATCCCGTTCGATTCCGAGATTGAACGAGACGTTGCAGAAAAACTGGACAGCAATGAAAACGTAAAATTCTTCTGCAAACTGCCGAACTGGTTCAAAATTGTAACGCCAGTGGGGGATTACAACCCCGATTGGGCAATCGTGCTGGAACAGGACAGTAAGCTCTATCTGGTACGCGAGACCAAAAGTACCCACGACCGAGATAAGCTACGCGAGAAAGAAAAACGAAAGATCGACTGTGGACAAGCACACTTCGATTGCCTTGGTGTCGATTACAAGGTGGCAACCAACATTCACGAAGTTTTGGAGTCCAGTTGATGAGCAATCCCAGTGAGCAAAGAAATTGTCGGGTGCAGCTTCGGAAGCTGCCTCGCTCCGAGTAGGAGCCCTGACTGGGGAAGGCCCCGGAAGTTTTTTTGATCGAGATTAAGACCGTGCATGGGATTGAATGGTGCTCAAGCTGAGAGCCCCGTATGCAGTATTCTATTATCACCTCATCCTGCGTTATTTCAGGGATGTTTTGCTAGCAATTTCTCAGGCGGTCAATTTTTCTCTTTATGACTTGCCAGTTGCGAGTCTCATAACGATTGACACCGAATCGTTTGGCCCTGCAATCCTTGATTGCTAAATCACGATACCAACAACGCGATTATCACGTCCAAGGCGAGATGCATTGCCATTTTGTCAGATGACAGTAAGTTTTCAGGTGGGGGGGAGCATGCCAGGGCGGATTGGTTAGTTCAGAAGATCAACTGGATGTCTACAAGGTAATTTGCGAATCAATACGAGTTTCTGCGAAGAAACTACTAAACTTATATTGACGTGAGTAACAATACGGGTAATATGACGGAACACGTGACGTAACTAGGGACGGGTCTAGGAGAGTTGGAATGAAGAAAAAGGCAATGCGTAAGAAAAGTGCAGCATCAAACAAGACAAGAATCGAATTGCGTTTTGATAACGATGTGGCAGAAAAAGTGCAATCTCTTGCTGATCAGGTTGGCGTGAGTGTCAATCAGTTGATGCAGGGAATGGCAAGATGGATGATTCAGTATGGAATAGTGGGAGAACCCCGGAAGGGAGATGCAGAAGGGCAGGTAATGAATCATGAGCAAGAGGGATGCGTGTGGTTTGGTAAAGAGTCTCGCTTCTTTGAAGCATGGGAATTGAAAGAAATGGAACCATACGGTCCAGAGGTCACGGAAGGGGAATGGGGCAAGGGGGAGTTAT
>JAESQE010000451.1 GCA_016765335.1 Planctomycetaceae bacterium | reverse complement strand
CGTATGCGGCGAAATCGTCGAACGGACTGGTCCAGAAGGCTTGTTCTGGAGAGTCATCTCACTGTTGATGATCTGATCTGGCCCGTGTTTGTTTGCGAGGGAGAACAGGCAAAGACTGTAATAGATTCCATGCCTGGGGTGTACAGATACTCGATTGACACATTGGTTGTGGCGGTTCAGGAAGCAGCTCAACTTGGAATCCCTGCTATTGCATTGTTTCCAGCGACACCTGGCGAACTGAAAACTCCAGAAGGGGAAGAAGCTCTCAATCCCGAAAATCTGATGTGCAGTGCTGTTCGAGCAATTAAACAGGCTGGTGTTGAGATTGGTATTATCTGTGATGTGGCGTTGGACCCCTACACCTCGCATGGCCAGGATGGATTGGTGAGAGACGGGGAAGTTGTTAATGACGAATCCGTTGATGTTCTTGCACAGCAAGCGGTTCTGCAGGCGCAAGCTGGTTGTGACATTATTGCCCCTTCGGACATGATGGATGGTCGCATCGAAGTGATCCGTGATGCGTTGGATGGAGCTGGGTTTGAGCATGTGCAACTGATGTCTTATGCAGCCAAGTACGCCTCTGCTTTCTATGGCCCATTCCGTGATGCAGTCGGGTCTGCGGGGAGCCTGGGGGATGGCGACAAAAGAACTTACCAGATGGATCCAGCCAATGGTAAGGAAGCTTGCAGAGAAGTTGCATACGATCTTCAGGAAGGAGCAGATCTAATCATCATAAAACCAGGGATGCCCTACCTCGACATTATTCACAGTATCAAACAGGATTTCGCAGTTCCTGTATTTGCTTATCAGGTCAGTGGCGAATATGCGATGATCATTGCAGCCTCCGAAAGAGGTTGGTTAGATCGTGATTGCGTGATGATGGAATCTCTGCTGGCATTCAAACGAGCGGGTGCAGATGGCATTTTGACTTACTTCGCAGTAGAGGTGGCACAAAAATTGAAAGATGCAAATAGAAAGTCTTAATTTTATCGCAGGTCGTTTGCTCACTCGCGAGCTGCGATTTTCATTGCTCGCTACGAATTGCATAAAGCGCATAACCTGATCGAAGCCTTTCGGCGTTTCCCTCGATTCCACTGCATTGGTGGAGCATGTCGCCTGATTAATCGTTACAGCTGCTTCGCCAGGTAGAAGCAGAAAATTCAATCACGATTGAAGGCATGCTGAGATTTCTTGGATAGTTTTGCTTACCGCCTTATTGCTTCTGCCTCTGCTTGGCTATTAAATGTGAATAATTCAGGTGACGAAGATTGCAGGAGCGATCAACAGGATGTCGTCATCGGGATCACATTTCTGGAACGACCAGAGATGTCCGCTGTGACAGCAAAGAGAAGAAAATCCGTTTTGAAATCATTTGATATGGCTTCAAGCTGATACGCATTCGCGTATTAATTTACTCGTTAAATTTTCAATAAACTCTTGCCTGTACAAGGTCGCTATCAATGCCTTATTGCAAGACTTCATATAAATTTGGTAGGAAACAAGGATCAATATAATATGTTAAAAGAATTATTTCATGATGAAGCAGGCTTCATCGTATCGGCAGAACTCGTTCTGATTGCAACTTTACTTGTCATCGGTCTGATCGTCGGATTAAGCGAAGTTCAACACGCTGTTGTTCAAGAACTGAACGATGTTGGCGACGCCATTGGAAGTGTTAATCAAAGTTACATGTACACAGGATTCTCTGCAACAAAGAGCGGTGGACGTGGTCTGAAATCTTACTCTCGCGGTTCTATCTTTAACGATAGCCGAGATGATTGCGACAATAATCAATGTGATATCACTTGCGATGCACCCGTTACAGAAGGGCCTAAGAGAAGATAATAGTTTTGTATTTGAAGTTGCAGGTTGAGTGATCAACCTGAAAGTAACTATTGAAAAAGGACTGGTGGTTTTAATAACTACCAGTTCTTTTTTCTTTGAGAATACCGTTGAAGTAACCTCAATTATACGCATTCGCGTATTTGTTTGCACGTTGGATGTCCTGTAAGTCCTTGTCAGTACAAGGCCACGAGTGATAGCTTCTCGCAAGTATTAATTGAGTTTAGTATTATTATTCGTTGATGGCTGAGAATGAAGCTTCTTGTTGCTACACAACCCGGTAATGTTGGTTGTTATGTGGCGAGGACAGCGACGTCAACTATGGCTGGGGTGTTATCGCGATTATCGTCAATTCCTTAGTACCGGGATCGTCTGTGCTACCCCTCGATTGAACCAAATCAGGCATTCGAAGCACTCCGAATTGTCATTGCGAAAAAAGTAACTCAAACCCTCATAACATCTGGTACATAATCAGGGGCAGTTTGGGGTAATAAAAATATGATTAACCCTGTATTCGATATTTATTTTCACCGAGTTGCTGCTGAAATGTTGTTGTTTTTATTGTTTTGTAACTGGAAAACAGAGGGCTATATTATTCATTAAAAAATGTTGTGTTCGCAAATTTAACATATTGACGATTAAGGATTGTCGAGATAACCTACAGTCCTTAAGGGTGTCGGTTTCAATCGGAGATGAAGGTTTTCAAGGAAGAGAGGGCCTCCGTTTAGGGAATTGTGGGGCCATCATTTTCATGTTGTGAAACCGAGAAAAACGGATATACATGTGCAGGCAAGGAGGGGCAAGTCATGACCATGCTCGTTGAGGTTCACTGCGAAAAAAGTACGGAGTCTGTCGAAGTTTTGGTTGAGCGTTCCATTCGCTCTCAAACTGGCGGGCTAATTCGCAGCTTGAAAATTGAAGCCGTTGATCGCTACCTGATTATCAGCGGCTTGACTGACCTTTACTACCACAAGCAACTCGCAACCCGAGCTGCAATGGAGGCTAATGGGGAGGTGATACTCCTTAACCAAATTAAAGTCTGCCCTCATTAAAGTGATTTGTTATTCCGGCTTTACAGGCTCCTCTTTTTTCTTTCGGAAGGCATGTTCTTCTCCGCGAATCAAGCGGGCGATATTGCTGCGATGACGATAGATAATTAATCCCGGGACGAGCAGACTGAAGCAGCCCCGTGACCAGTTCGATGATGAAAATGGTTCTGGGGATAATAAATACAGTTCGAGCACTGCAAAGCTACTGGCCGCGAGCAGGGAACTGATCGAAACAGTCCGCCAAATAAGAAATGTGATCCCGAAACAGATTGCTGCAAAGAGCGAGGCCGGCGGAGCAAGTACACCGACAACTCCCAGTGCGGTTGCAACCCCTTTGCCTCCTTTGAACTTTAACCAGCAGGGATACATGTGCCCAAGCACTGCACATAGCCCTGCAAACACAGCAGTATGCGGACTGACTTCGAAACTGAAATCCGCTTGAGAAATTAGTACCGCAGCTAAAGTGGGCACAAGCCCTTTGAATCCATCGAGAAGCATCACGATGGCGAACCATTTGGCTCCCATGATTCGCCCCACGTTGGTTGCGCCAATATTGCCGCTGCCATGTTTTCGGATGTCGATCCCCCCTGCCCATTTTGCAATGAACAGACCAAACGGAATCGATCCACAAAAGTAGCCGACACAGATCAGAATGAAATCAGTCACGCCCATGATGACCCTTGTTCGTTATTTATTACGCATTCGCGATTATTAATTGAGATTGGTATAGTTCGCGTTGTTTAAATTTCGCTGAGTTAATGCTTCAGTTTAATGTACTTGAAGACTGAGACAAGTTCCAGCTTTTTCAGTCATTCAGCTTTGCAAGAGGCTTGATAGGTCGCTGGATCTTTTTTTCCGGCCTGTTTAAAACCTTGCAGACGCAGCAGGCAGGCATCACAAGTCCCGCAAGCATCGCCTTGAGAATCGGGATCGTAGCAGGTGTGTGTCATCGCGTAATCGACCCCAAGTTCTAATCCTTTGTGAATTATTTCCGCTTTAGTTAGTTGGATCAATGGAGCGTGGATTTCCCACTGCTGTGTTTTTTCGACTCCGGTTTTGGTCGCCAGTTGAGCCAGGGCTTCAAAGCTGCGAATGAATTCCGGTCTGCAATCTGGATAGCCGCTGTAATCGACTGCGTTGACACCCAGAAAGATTTCACTGGCTCCCAGCGATTCCGCCCAGCCCATCGCAACAGAAAGAAAGACCGTATTTCTGGCGGGCACATAAGTTACGGGAATGGATTGTCCCATTTGCTGTTCGGTACGCCCCTTGGGAACCGGGAGATCAGAAGTCAGAGCAGAGCCACCAAAAACACTCAAATCTAATGACATCACCACGTGCTGAGCAACATGAAATTCTTTAGCCAACTTCCGAGCAGATTCCAATTCGAACCGATGCTTCTGTCCATAATCGAAAGAAAGGGCATACAGTTCGTAGCCCAAACTGCGAGCAATCGCCAACGTTGTCGAGGAATCTAATCCGCCACTAAGTAAAATAACCGCTTTTTTTGAGGACGCGGTCTCAGTCTGTTTCAAACGATCGGTCATAACTAGTCGGTCCTGAAAAAATATTTTGGATCTAGCATGTTGGGGTAGTGGCTGGGAATTGAGGTGTTAGAATTTGCAAGGTTTTTACCTGCTCGTCATCAAAATCTGGCAATTTGAGTCCCTGCACCTCTTCACAGACACAAAACCGACTCTCTTTTAGCTGAAGAAGATTAGCCACAGAGTTCACAGAAAAAAAAAGGGGTGGCCCAGCCAATTTTGGCTGGGTTGCGTAGCAACAAGAAGCACTCATCCTCAGCTCTCAACGAACATTCAAAGCGGGATTCAAAAATGTAGGGTGCGGTGCTTGTAAAGACCTTCGTGTGCCTGTTGTGTCTCTAAAACCAAAACGCTGGGTGAACCTGTCGGTCGTCATTTCTGCAAGCGAGGATAATCAACTGCCGACAGAACCACCCTCAATGAGAGACACCCCTATTTCGCACGCGTTCGCACATGTTGTACAAACTTGTGAATCTGCTTAACTTGCGAGTTGTACTCAGAAGCCTCCAGCTTGACTCGTTCTACATCGTTATCGAGTCTTTCCAAAAGACGCTGAGCGCGGCTCTTTGTAGGTTCGTTTCCAGTGCGAAGAGCGGTTTCGAACCGTGCACGAAGATCGGCAATTTCTTCGATCTCAACGCCATCGGGAATTTGAATTTTTGTTAGATCCAGCCGATCTGTCACATAGACAATTAACGTCGGATCCATGTCCCATGCCATCTCCGTTTTATTATGTTTCACCATACCGCGAACAATCCCCCCAACTATATGAAGCTGCCAATCGTACTGAAGATCGGGACTTTCTCTCACCTTGACAAAAAGTGGGCCAGGCCGAAACACTACCCGTCTGTGAGGGGACTT
>JAESQE010000450.1 GCA_016765335.1 Planctomycetaceae bacterium | reverse complement strand
TGTCTACGAAAACGCCATCGCCAGACATGCCAAGTAGTCGAATCATTGACACTGCGATTTCCATCAGGTCAGTTGGAGTTCACGCTTTAGCGTGCATCGGTTGGGAAATGCCTTCAGGCAACCTCTTCTACAAGACGTACTAGAATTAATCGAGATTCGCATAGCCAGCTATTTGTGAAAAATGAATCACTCTTCCCAGTAGATTTCTTCTTTTGAAATCCCGATGCAAATAGGCTCCAAGCGGGTTCCGTGCGCGGGTTGTGGAATGAGAATTGTGCTGACTTCCGGATGCTGCTTGCAATACGCTTTGGCTTGGTCGATGCTCATCACGTAAAACGCGGTAGAAAGGGCATCTGCAATTGCTGCTGTTGGTGCAATGACTGCGACTGAAAGCATATGACTGACCGACCAGCCGGTACGCGGATCAAACAGATGGCCGTACTTTTTGCCTTGATGCCGGAAAAACTGCACGCCGCTTCCGCTTGATGAGTAGCCGCAGTTATTGAGCATCAATGTTGCTAAGCGTTTTTGTTGGAACAGCGGATGCCGGATTCCAACGGGCCAGCCTTCACATTCCGTATGATTGCCTTGCACGAGAATGCTGCTATGCCCGCCGTGAAACAGAAAATCTTCGATACCTTCGTCTTTCAAATGCTCGGCTGCACAATCTAATGCATACCCTTTGCCAATTCCGCTCAAATCAAATCCTAAGCCTGCCTGCTCAAAGCGGATCGATTGCGTTTCGGAATCCATGTAAACATCGCGGTAATTACTCTCTTGAACCGCCCGCTTAACCGCCTGCGGCTCGGGGGGAATACTCTGCGATTTGCACTGTCTCCAAAGTTGATTTAACGCTCGAACCGTGGGAGTAAATGCCCCCTCGGTTTCCTGGGCGATCTCTAATGATTGTTTCAACAACGCAAAAAGATCCGCACCGACTTTCACGCTCTCAGATTGTGCTTTGCGATTCAGTTCCAGCAATTCGCTGGTTTCACGATAAACAGTCAGCGACGTTTCAATTTCGTGAATGCAATCCAAAGCATCCGAAGCGGAGATCACTTGCCTGCGATTCTGTGAGGGGTTCATGATCACTGAAAATTCACAAGCCATCGCCCGGGTAGCCAGACGCACGGTCTCTGAGGTTTCGGGAATCGTTTTTTCATCGATCATCTCATCAGCCAAGCGTTCACCAGCTTGTTCGATCTCTTGACGAACCGCTTTGCCCGAAAGAAACTCCCGCCGATTCGAACCGGTTGGCTGTTCAGGTTTGTCATTCATCTGCGGGGCTTTCGAATGATAGTGCGTCAGCAACCCGTGATCGGTAGGTCGGTGTTATAAACCCAGCAAGCACACAACAGCGATTAGCCACATTGCTGGGTCACGACCCAGCCTACGGGCCTACCAAGGATTTAACAACACTGATCCAGTTTCACGCATTGGCGAAGTTATTGGCGTATGGCAAGCTTTGAGCGGTCTTTTGGATGTCTGCTTTGTTTTCCAGCAGCAAGTTCATGAAATCCCATTGACCGGAAAGCAGGGATTGCCTTGCAAAATCTGGCATGGTGACACTGAATTCCAAATCGCCGCTTCGAAGCTGCAAGGCTTCTATGTCGATTGTTATTTCTCGTGTTGGATCTTCTTCGACCAACTGCCCTAGTTTTTCCAGGTCTTCTCTGCTGGCGCAAACTGCTGGGGTTCCTAATGCAGTGCAATTTCCGAAGAAGATCTCTGCAAACGATTCAGCGATGAACGCCTTGATTCCCCAGCGGATTAAAGATTGCGGAGCATGCTCGCGTGAAGAGCCGCAGCCAAAGTTTCGGCCTGCAATCAGAACCGAACCGCTTCGATATTTGTCGTTATTAAATGTGTGTCCAAGATCTTGCTGACGATCATCAGCAAAGGCATGCTCGCCCAATCCGTCGAAAGTCACACACCTTAAAAAACGAGCAGGGATGATGCGGTCAGTATCGATATCATCTAAAAGCAGGGGAACGCCGCTGCCGAAAACATGTTTGATTTCGTTCATCGTATTTACTTCTCTATAAAAATTAGGTTTGAAATTCTAGTTATTAGAAAACCATTTTTTCAATGTTGTTTTTAACTTTACAAACGTTCGATCTTCGCAGTTTTTGAAACTTACTCTTTTTCCCATCTCTCTGAAAATTGCTGCTGAAACTCGCTTTTGTGGATTTGCATTTTTCAATGTTTTCAAAAAGGCAGCTTTGGGGTCAGCTGGTTTCGAATTTTCTGTCTCAAGATCACCTTCGCTTACCAACCATTGCCGAAGAGATGGTATTCGCCCATCCCATCCACAAATCTGATCCACTTGTCTTGAATCTCCCCACACCCAGGATTCCAGTTCAGGTTGCAATACAATGACAGCAGAGCAATTCTTTTCCCATCCATTTTTACTGAGTTCAGATTCCAGTTCTTCCTCAAGGTCTTCGGGAGAAATCTTTTCTGCACCAGAACCTTCATGGTCAAAAATCAATAACAGGTGTTCGTATTGGTTGCAAAAAGTCCGTGCAAAAGGAACTCCTTTGCCACGACAACCGGAATCACGTCCTGTATGACGCAATATTTTATAGTCGACTTCTTTGATTTGAAAAGCGTGATGCCTGCCAAGCAAGGATAGCATCACATTTTCCGCATCGAGGTCGGCAACAATCACAAGGAGATCTTTTTTTGTTGTCATCCCAGAACCCCTGCAGCGAACAGTTCTCCCAAGTTAGTATCTCTTTGCCAATCAACAAGATGAGGATGATTATCCCCGCTAATAATGTCTGTAGCCCCGGTACGGTCTTTGGCAAAGCAGAGAACCTGTTCAGGGTTTGCCATGCTTAATAATACCGGGGAGTGACTCGCGACAAGAATTTGTGCATCAATTACGTTTGCAAGAGATTGATACATAGTTTCTACCGCAAGAGGGTGAATTCCATTTTCAGGCTCTTCGATCATAAAAACGCCGGTAGTTTCCGGCAAGTATGCCAGGAGAGTCAGGGTCAGCAATCTCAACGTGCCGTCCGATGCCAGCCAGGATGGAACTACGATATCTTCAGTCTTCGTCGAATAGGTCAGTTTTATATAACAATGGTGATCATCAGGGCGTTCATAAACCAGTATGTCTTTCAGGTCTGTTAATGCAGTCTGTAAGTGGGCAATCCAATCTCGAAATTCCGGTTCATAATTTTCCTTGAATGTTTTTAGCACCCAGGGTAGATTTGCCCCATCGTCCTGAAACTGTTTGGTTTGCCCTGGTGGGCTGGCAAGGCGTATTTGATTTGAATCCAAAATCACTTTTCTAATCGACTGCTTCAGTGAATTCTTCAGCCAGGTGGAAACCGGGAATTTTTCAAGATCTTCGACAAGATTTGCAAAAGC
>JAESQE010000449.1 GCA_016765335.1 Planctomycetaceae bacterium | reverse complement strand
GGTTCGCTGTACCTGACGCTGGCTGGTTTCCCAAACCGGACGCCTGACCTGATACGTTCGTTCTCGCTGCGATGTTTCGTAAACCTTTTTTTGTACTGTGTAACGGTGCTCACGAAAACTGGTTTCGAATACAGGACGTTGAACAGTGTATTTTTCCGTGCGAACTCTTTGCTCGTAAACTGTTCGGTAGCAAGTCTGTTCGACGTTTTCATACTGTGTGTCGTAAACAGTCCTGCAGGCAGTGTGCTGTTGTGGTTCGCAGACCCGGTCATACACCGTGCGATAACAGGTTTGTCGCTCAACTTTGCAAGTTGTGTAACATGCGGTTGGCTGACAAGTTTCCGTCGGGCAGCAATTGTAACTGCACGCTCCGCATAGCCCAGCTGCAAACACTTCTCCCGCTGAGGCAACTGTGACAAGCACAGCAAGACCAGCAATAAACCTTCTCATTTCTCTTCCCCCCAAATAATCATGTTGCTTAATCTCAAGAGCAAAAACATCTTTTGCTAACAATCTGGATGCACTCACCCACAAAAATCTATCCCACCCCATTACACCGGCAAAAACCGCATGATGCAAACATCTATCACCCCTTGTTACGCATTTTGGACGAAGTGGTCATATCATGCAGGTTATGACTTTAATATAAACCCGAAAAGGAATGAGACTTGAGTAGAATAGGCGATGTGCGGTGAGTTTTCCCGAATTAAGTTTTGCTATCCTTTACCATCCCTACAAATTAACACGATCAGCTACCTAACCCGTAAAGATCACAAGGTTTTACCCAGGCTGTTAATGTCAATTCTGAGAAAATCGCATTCGCATTAGGGTGCAAAGTGACACCCCCCTTGTTGTTCCGAGCAACGATCAGGAAAAGTTATAGGCCCGAAATGCCTCACATGGCTTAACTCCCTTGAAGCAAGCAGGCTTTGTCCTTATGATGTAGAACTTCACAGGCGATTAGATGCCTGTTTTGTGAGACGCCCTTTGGTAGTGGCTTAGGTTGCTTCAGGCGTATCTCCTTACTGTAATTAAAGATACAACTTATTATTTTGTTTTCTGGGATTTAGTCATGGCACATAAGAAGGGGCAGGGATCGACTCGAAACGGTCGCGATTCCAATGCACAACGTCGAGGCGTCAAGAAATTTGGCGGCGAATCGGTTATTCCAGGTAACATTCTGATTCGTCAGTGTGGTACGAAATGGCGACCTGGTAAGCATGTCGGTATGGGAAATGACTACACATTGTTTGCTTTAGTAGAAGGCAATATCTACTTCGATCAAAAAGGTCGACGAATTAACGTGCAACCACTCGAAGCATCGCCACTCGAAGCATCGCCACTCGAAGCATCGTAAGTACAAAATAAAGAATCGATTGATTCATCTAAGGCTACGCAACTTGTTTGTGTGGCCTTTTTGCGTTGGATGATGCTTGCAGGTACATTTCGTTTACTGCTTTTGCAGTCTGCTGCATCGATTATTGGTCTCGCTTTAATTTGCAGCATCAAATACAACTGGAGGTGTGAAAAATCCGTTTCGTATTTAATTTGTCGTTCCGGTTAATAATCGAGGGGTCCAGGCTTATCACCCCTTAAAAAATATTTCTGAGATAGAAGCTGAAAGGCCTAAAATGCAAAGCGGTTTTCTGGGGAATGACTCCTCTTTCATGCTTGATTTCGTGGTTTGTGCACTCGTACTTATCGTCCCGATTCTGCTCTACAGTCTTTGGCTTGTCAAATTTAAACAAAACTATGCACTGCACCGTATTTTGCAACTTTCGCTGGGAGTTGTCCTGCTAGTGGCAGTTGGTCTGTTCGAAATCGATATGCGACTTCATGGCGGTTGGCAGAACATTATCAACAAAAACCCGGAGGCACCTCGCCTGAATCTCGAACAACTCGCATTCGTCAAGCAAGTGTTGTACGTGCATTTGGTGTTTGCTGTTTCAACTCCGTTCCTGTGGGGAACCACCATTTACCTGGCACTCAAAAAGTTTCCCTCTCCGATTCAGCCTGGGGAACATAGTAAAAGGCACAAGCTGCTGGGGTGGCTTAGTACCATTGACCTGACATTAACTTCGGTGACCGGTTTGATCTTCTACTATGTTGCATTTATGAGCTAAGCCATTTGATTAGCTCAATCAAGGCCCAGCTTACTTCTTTCTATTTCAGTGAATGTTTTCTTTTCTATAACCATTGAAGTTGCTATGCAGAGAATTCTTTCGATTTCCGGTTTACGTGCAGTGGCTGGTGATGGCCTTGATCCACGGTTTCTTGTTGAGTTTGCCTCAGCGGTTGGAACAATTGCAAAGGGTGGAAAAATTGTGGTCTCCCGCGATGGTCGCTGTTCTGGAGAGATGGTCAAGCAAGCTGTCATGGCTGGACTGACTGCGACAGGTTGCCAAGTGATCGATGCCGGAATTGCAACCACTCCTACTTGTGGCGTTTTGGTAACTTCGCTTGATGCGGCTGGTGGCATTCAAATCACGGCCAGTCACAATCCGATTCAATGGAATGGCCTCAAGCCATTTAATTCTCAAGGTGCAGTCTACAATCGCGAGCAAGGGGAAGAGTTACTCGGCCTGCTCGAATCAAAAGAATTTCGATACGTTGGATGGGATCAAATTGGTCGCGTGGAACAGTTGGCCGAACCTGCGCAACCTCATTTCGAACGAGTCTTGAAGCTGGTAGATGTCGAGGCAATTCGAGCGAGAAAGTTTAAGGTTATATTGGATTGCAATCATGGTTCTGGTGGAGTAGCGACTCCAACATTACTGGAAAAACTCGGCTGTGAAGTCATTGTGCTCGGTGGTCAGCCAGATGGTCAGTTTGAACATACTCCCGAACCGTTAGCAGAAAACTTAACATCCCTTTGCGATGCAGTCCGAGAGCATCAAGCTGATATTGGGTTCGCACAAGATCCCGATGCAGACAGGCTTGCGATTATCGACGAGCAAGGCAATTACATTGGCGAAGAATTGACGCTGGCCTTAGCGGTGGATCATGTTTTGAAACGGACACCCGGTCCGGTTGTTGTCAACGGTTCTACGAGTCGCGTGACCGCAGATATTGCAGCGAAATATGGCTGTGATTTTTATCGCAGCCATGTGGGTGAAGCGAATGTTGTCACGAAAATGCAGGAAGTGAATGCGATCATTGGCGGCGAAGGCAATGGCGGAGTGATTGAACCGCAAGTTGGATTTGTGCGAGACAGTTTCGTTTCGATGGCTTATGCACTGGATGGCTTGACCAGTCGAGGCGATAAGCTTTCGCAGTGGGTGAATTCGATCCCCCGTTACGCGATCGTCAAATCAAAGTTGACATGCCCACAAGATGCTGTCTCACAAGCTTGCCAGGCGTTAAGGGAAAGTTATCCCGATGCAACACCCACCGAAGGCGATGGTTTACGGTTAGATTGGGACAACCGCTGGGTTCAAGTTCGAGCCAGCAACACCGAACCGATCATTCGTGTTATCGCAGAAGCCCCCGAGGCAGCCGATGCACAATCGCTTTGTGAACAAGCAAAACAGATTATTAATCAGGCTCTTGGTTTGTAATACGTAAATGCGTATCAATCAAGAATGTCGTTGAGAATTTGCATCACTCGTTTTGAGCTTGCCTTTTTCAATGGAATTAAAGTGACCCCTCTTGCGCGGTTTGTTTGAGCAGATTCATCCAGCGATGCAACGAGTTCGTCAATTTCATCAATTAAACTTTGTGGTGCTTTAATCACCAAAGAATTTGTTTCGTCCTGCACCTCAATCGTCAGCAGCGGGGAAGAAGCCGCTGCGTTGATTTGCCGGAGTACATTGGCAACTTCTGGAGGCACACCCTTGGGGACAGAAGTTCTTTGCCGAGAACCTCCTGCACTCATCTGAGCTTTGTAGATCCCTTGAATCAGTCGCTCGACTCGCTTGGCATCTGCATATAACAAGGGGATGATTTTCGTTTGATAAGCTCGCTTGGTATTTGGAATGTTCTCGATATCGAGGACTTCAATTAATTGTTCAATCCGTTCCCGATCACTTCGCCCGGCGTAGACAATGATCGCATTGAGCCTTTCTTCGGGGACCAGGACAACGCTGCCGAACGAAAGTGCCGCGATTGAAGAATCAAAGATCTCTTTTAAGGTGCTGGCGACTTCGCTTGCGCCTGCATTTTTTAATTGATAGATCGCAAAATCACGACTTCGGCTGCCTCCTGCCCGAGAGAACATCGCACGTAGTAATGATTCCATTTGATCCAGAGCTTCGGTATCGTCCGAGGTAATTGTCAATCGTCCTTGCCCGGGAATGATGATAACTGCCGACAGTTTTGAATCCTGATCTTTACTGCTTTTCGGTAGGCTGCCACCTTCCTGCTGCTCTTCATCAAGTGGTGCGGGAAGTTGTGCAACAACAACTTTGCGAGGATGTCCTGGATACGAGACGTCTGAGTCAACTTTTTGGGGAGGAACAGAAAAATGTCCTGGCAATCCTTTTTGAGTTTCACTGGGTGTCAAAATCCGGATGGGGTTTTTTCTGATTTTGGGCCACAGGTCTTCAATTTTATCGATGGCCCCTTCGATGTTGCCATGAATTGGAATCACTCTCATCTTCCGATTGGATTTACCTGGTCCGACTGGAGCAAGATTAACTTCTCCCATTTTTACTAACAGACTTCGAATTTCCTGAATCTGATAGGCCGTGCCTCGCACGATCAGTTGCTGAGCATCATCATTGGATTGAACCATCGGGAGATCATTATAGTTGGTCAGCCCATCATCAAAGATTCCATCAATCGCCAGTTCTGCTGTAAACGGATCCAGAAACGAGAGCTGAAATACTTCCAGTTCACGAGGTTCTGTTTTCATCAGTCGATCAATCAATTGTCTTACCATCGTGTGGCCAGTCTGAGTTGTTGTGACAATCAAATGCCTGGCCCCTGATTCGTAAACAATTTTTGATCCAGGATCTTCAGTCCGTAACATTCCTTGCACGACTTCCTCAAGTGTTTGCCCATCAATTCTATCGAATAAGTAGATATCAAGAGACCTGGTTGTGGGCACCATTTCCTGGGGATCTAATTCTGCCAGCAACGACTGTATGGTTTTGTGTTGATCAGACCGGGCAATCGCAATCAGCGTTCCATTTTCCTGGTCCAGCGAAAGTCGTACATCATCAGAGCGAATAAACAGATCAGTCAAAACTTTGAGAACGGTCTCTCCATCTGCGTTCACAAGACGATACGTTTTAGCCGAAGATGCATTTTCTCCGCGAAATGTGTCTGTCATTTGACTGACAACAGTTTCGATGGTTTTGTGTTGTTCCGGGGTCGCGGTAGCCACAAGCACTTCGCGGCCTAAATCAGTGACGAGTGTCACGTCAGGGAACAGGGCTTGTAATGCTTCTTGTGCTTCGTCGGCTTCTCCGCGAATAAGTCGGTAAGTTCTGACTTCAAGCCCTTTTCCTTTGAGATGAGCAGATGTGATTTGTTCAATCAGTTTGCGTATTTGTGCCTGTTCTTCTGGCGGAGCACTGACCAGAATATCGGTTCCTCTTCGCGGCGACGATATTTTTACCTTCTTGGAAAGCATTGGCTCTAATGCTGCCTGAACCACCAAACCTTCCAGCGGAGCCACGTTATAGACTTCTAGTTCTAAAGGCTCTTTTTCAGTCGATTGGGTATCGTACTGAGTGATAAGTTCTTTGATGATTTCGTGTTGTTCTTTTTTTGCGACAACAACAATCCGCCCTGTTTCGGGACTGACAGCCACACTGATGCGGTTGTATCTACCGTTTCGACTGTAGGACATACTGAAAGACATACTGTAGAGGACTCTTTGCAGTTCATTCGGATCGGCGTGCTTCATCGTGTAAACGACCGGGTAAGAGGCTTCTTCATCCAAGCTTAAACCTTTGAACTGATTGGCGATTTCTTCAATCTTGACATGCTGCTCAGCAGTTGCGGTGGCTGCAATGAGTTTACGGTCTGAATCTGTAACTATCGTCACATCAGGATACAACGCCATCAAAACTTCTTGAGCTTCGTCTGCGTTAGGGGCACCAATTAAGTAAGTCTTGGTGATCAAGTTATTTCCGGGCTTGAGTCCCAGAAGTACCTGTTCGATAATTCCTTTGGCTTTGGCTTGCAGATCTGCTGTCGCGCGAACATAAAGCTGCTTTCCCGTTTCATCGATTGTTAGTTGTGTTTCTCTATCCATCAAAGGTTGAAGCACATTAAGTACCGTTGCCGGCTCGGTGCCAATAATTTTGTAGACTGCCAGCGTTTTGGGGCTTGGAATAGATTTGTTTGCTTTGAGCTGATCGAGAACCAGACTCAGTTCTTCATGCTCTTTCTGGGTAGCGACGACAAGAATTTGATCCGACTTTGCCCCGAGGCTGATGCTGGCTCCAGGAACCGATCTGCCGAGCACCGTCGTTGCTCCGGCTCCTAAATCACGAATCGAATAGACGATCAATTTTCTTTTGGAATCGAACGGCTTTTCTTCAGAGATTTTTTGTAAAGTCGCTTCAATCTTTTCGTGTTCTTCGGGAGATACAATTGCCAGAAGTCGCTTGCCATCGGAAGTTGCAGTGAAACTGACACTGGGGACCGTTGCAGCCAAAACGGTCTGGGCTTCTGCACCACCGGCAGAGGCAACATCGTAAAACTTCAGCGATTTAGGTTGCTCAGCGGCTGGAGAATCTGCAAGTTGATCAATGATTGTTTTAATCTTGAGACTTGTCGGTTGATCAACACTGGCAATCAGTGATTTTCCCCGAGAACCAGGAAAAAACTGCACACTGGGCATGGTATATTCGAGAACTCCTTGAGCAGTTGCCGAAGGAATCAGCCCCAAATCAAAAAAAACGATTGACCGGCCCAAGCCGTCATCATCGTAGAGACCTTCGATCATTTTATTAATCAGAAGATGATCTTTCTCACTGGCCCAGGCGAGCAAATTTTGTTGCGAATAGACCGTTTTGGCATCCGGGACTGCCTGAATTAAGATACTTGAAAGTCCCGGTCGCGATTCGGCTTTAACAACATATGATTTCAAGACGGCTTCGTTTTCTGTTTTTGCAACGCGTGAAATTTCTTCAACAGTTGATCGGATACTCTCGTGATCATCCTTGGTCGCAAGCACCATCATTGTTTTGTAAACAGGATCAAGAACAATGTTGGCATTGGGAAATGCTCGTGTCCAGAAAATGGTTTGATACGAGTTGTATGTTTTTGACACCATGGGATAAACAGCAATCGTTTTCTTTGATGTTGAAGACGAAGCGATTTGCAGTGCATCGAGCAACTCGGCAATTTCAGCGTGCTCTTTGATGCGAGCACGAACAATCAACGATTGAGCCGTTGTGTCTTGAATCACGCTCACCTCGGGTAGCTCAGAAGAAATCAGTTGCAACGCAGCTGTTGGATCGATCCCTTTGATGGGATAAACCATCAGTTTGATTTCTTTTTCGACCGGCGTGTCGGTATCAAGTTGTTCAATTGCAGAGCGAATCGTTTCGTGCAATTTCGGCTTAGCGTGAACCAGCAGCCGAGAGCCTTTTTCATCAGCTGTGATTTTTGCATCAGGGAACAATTCAGTGAGCACTTCCGAAACGCTGGTCGGCCCAACATGCAAAATCGGATAGACAATGAGTTTCGCTTTTTGATCAGCTGGCGTCTCTATTTGAAGTTGTTTAATGATCCCTTCCACAATTCCGTGCTGGGAAGGTTTGGCCCAAACAGTCATTTCACCTGGTTCGGTATCAGCCAACACTTGCATGCCCGGAAGCTCGGTTGTTAGTGCTGTTAACAGACTGGTAAAACGAAGACGCTGAGCTGTATTCAAACTGTAGATTTTTAGCGTGCTCTGCTCTTTGACCGGAGCAGACTGTTCCAGTTTGACCAAGGTTTCTGCGATCCCCGCGTGATCCGTTTTTTCCGCGACAACCGAAAGTCGTTCAGCTGCTAGTTCAAACGTAATTTGAGAACCTGGATACATTGCCTGCAAGATGGCCAATGTAGAAGGGCCATCCGCTTTTTTCAAAGGATAGAATTTCAGTTCAGGCATTGCTCCGCCCGAATCCTGAGAGACCTGGGCAATGATCTGAACAACAATCGCATGATCTTTTTCAGTCGCAGTAATCAACAAACGACGATTGGCGGTATCTGGAGTAACGGTTGCTTTGGGAACCAGTCCTGTGAGTAATGTCGTAATTGTTGTTGAATCGACTTTGGCTTCCAGTGGGTACGATTTTAGTTCTGTTTGAGCTGGCCCTGCATCTTCTGAGACCTGCTTGAGGACATTTTCGACAATGACATGATCAGGAGCAGTCGCGATCACCAGAAACTGCTCATTAATGGCATCCAAAGTTAGTTGTGCCTGGGGGGCCAGCGAGAGAAGCAGCGCAGTGACACTGGTGGTGTCAATTTCTTTCGCATCATAGATTTTAAGTTGCTTTTGTGTGGAGGTTAAGTTTTCTTGTAATTGCTCAATCGTGCTCGCTACAAATTCTTGGTTTTCAGCAGGAGCAACCACAATCAGACGATTGTTTTCTGCATCGACAGTAATGGTTGCCTCTGGAACAACCGAGCTAAGTACGGTGCCGATTGTTGCTGCAACAGCGGGGACAAGCGGGTAGGTACGCAGTTCCGGTTTCTTTTGTTTTTCGATTTCCGGTTCGAGTTGCTCAATCAACGAGCGAATGGCTTGATGCTCAGACAGTGTGCCGATGACGATCAGGCTGCCGGTTTTTGTATCCAGTGTGATAATGACTTCGGGAAGCAATATCTGGACGAGTGTTTGAGCAGCTGTAGGATCAATCTTTTCCAGCGGATAAACTTCCAACTGAGTCAGCCCGCCATCTTGAGATCGAACAGACAACTTTTGCAGAGAATCAGCAATGCGTTGGTGATCTGTTTTTGTTGCCCAGGCGATCAGTTTTTTACCCTGAGCGTCGTACCGGAACTGTCCCGTTGGTGCAACCAATTGTAACGTGGCCAGTAACTCAACCGATTGAGAAGCTGAGACCGAATAAAGTTCCAGCACAGGCTGTATTCCCCGTCCCTGGTTTGCTTCCAGTTGATCAATAATTTGCTTTGCTTTAGCCTGTTCGGTGGGAGTCGCATTGATTGTGATTTGATTGGCTTTGGTATCGATGACGATCGAACCAGTGATAATCTGCTTCAGCACTTCCCCGGGCTGTGTCGGATTCGTATGTTCGATTGGGTAAACGACAAGCACTGGTTTGGGGGGAGGCGTTGGTTTTGGTTTTGCTTTGGGCTTGGCAGGTAAAGCGATTTGCTGGATGATCTTTTCAACCAGGCGAATCTTCCCAGCTGAACCGGTCACCAAAATTTGTCCGGTCGCAGCCAACGACTCGACTTTGGCATAGGTGCCCAACAATGGGGTAATGTCTGAAATGACAGACTCAGCCGGGCGACCTTCCAGAGGAAGTAAAACAGATACATATTCAAACTGACCGCGTGTTGCCAGATCAGCAGGCGTGATTTGAGGAATGGCTCCT
>JAESQE010000448.1 GCA_016765335.1 Planctomycetaceae bacterium | reverse complement strand
TGAAGGCAGTTTGATTATAAAATGATAAGTTGAAAATCCGTTCTCTCTCTATTGGATAAGGAGGAGAATGTTTTTTAGAGGTTCCTTTAAAAGAAATGATTTTAGCAAGATAATGAATTCAGAAATCCTCTCAACCAGCTCGTTACCAGCCGACAATCACATGGGAATACCGCCTGACCGTCAGCAAATGGAATCCGCTTTCTGGAAGTTTTGTGAGGTCGTTGCAAAACTGCGATCCCCTGAAGGTTGCCCCTGGGATCGTAAGCAAACTCTGGAATCAATCAAGCCGTACACGCTGGAAGAAACTTACGAACTTCTTGAGGCGATCGATTCAGGTGACGATGCTGCAATCACCGAGGAACTGGGAGACGTACTATTACAAGTGGTACTTGATTCGCAAATCGCAGCTGACGAACAAAGATTTACCCTGGTCGAGGTCGTGCAACAAATTACCGAAAAAATGATCCGCAGGCATCCGCATGTATTTGATCAAGATTCAAATGGTAATAGCAAAAACATCAAAGCTGAAGATGTCAAAGCGACCTGGGATCGCATCAAACAGAAGGAAAAGCAGGAGCGGACTTCCCGTCTTGATGGCATCCCGATTCAAATGCCTGCCTTAGCCAGAGCCCTGCGAATACAGGAAAAAGCTGCCCGAGTCGGCTACGACTTCCCTCATCGCGACATGCTGTTCGACAAACTTCGTGAGGAACTCGATGAGTTACAGGAAGAATTGTATCTGGGGGAACCAGCACCGAATGTAAAAGTCGAAATCGATCAGGAGCATACTCCCGACGAAGAAGTTTCAGACTCTGCCAGGCGATCTCGTATCGAAGGAGAACTAGGCGATGTTCTGTTTGTCATTGCCAATGTCGCTCGCCGCTGGAAAGTGAATCCTGAAGAAGCGTTGCGAAAAACAAACGCAAAATTCACTCGCCGATTCCAAGCCATCGAAAAAGGTATGCAGCAAGACGGTCTATCAATTGAACAGGCGACGCTTGCAGAAATGGAAGCCTACTATCAACAGGAAAAGCAACGCGAAAAACAAGAGGCCAGTCGCTGAATTGTTATTCATATCCAATACAAGAGGGGTGCCACTGCCTGGCTTGCCCAGCAGTGTGGTCGCGGCGGCAGCATTTTCGCATTAACACCGAAAATGCCGTTGAAAGTTGACTCTGCTTTCTAAGGATCTCAGCCGTAGCTCGCACTGCTAGACAAGCCAGGCAGTGGCACCCAAATCCGATCACGCGTCAGACGCATTTACTGGAGTGGTGGGCATTGTTTCGCATCGTTAGCGACATCTCGTTTATGGATCTGGGAAATAAATATTCGGGGCAATTAAAAGGTATTGCTCTTTGCTGCTTCTTTGCTCTTTGCTACATTGCACTGGGCATTCAGCCCTTTATATCCGAATGTCCATATTGGTCCCGCAATCCCCACCGATTAAAGACTCCTTCCCATGCCTGAAAATTGCAACCAAAAATCCCTGAAAGAAATTGCAGTTGCTGTTGAAGCCAACCAGCTAAGTGCGGGAGCTGCAACAAACGTTAAACGCTGGTTAACTGAACCGCAATACGCTCAGTATGCAGAATCGATCTGCCAGTTAATTGACGAAAAGAACTTTGCAGAACTGGATCGACTATTCTGGGAAGTGATCGCCTTTGGAACAGGTGGTCGGCGAGGCCCGATGTCTGAATTCGGTTCTGCAACCATGAATCCACGAACAATTGCAGAATCCGCACACGGCTTAGCGACCTATTTGAAACAATCCGCTGGAAAAAAAACAGGCAATGCTGTTGTTACTTGTGATTCGCGAAATCGATCTGACGAATTTTCCCGCCTGACAGCATCTGTCTTGGCTGCACATGGCTTGCACGTTTACTTTTTTGAACAGGCTCGTTCAACACCCGAGCTTTCTTTTGCTGTGCGTCATTTAAACTGTGACATCGGCGTGATGATTTCCGCTTCTCATAACCCGCCAGCAGATAATGGATTCAAAGCATACTGGAACACTGGCGGTCAGGTTTTGCCTCCGCACGACAAAGGCATTGTTGATTGCGTGTACGATGCGGGTGAGATTCCGCAAGTTGATTTCGATCAAGCCGTTCAATCAGGGCAAATTGAATTCATCGGCAGTGAAATCGATATCGCTTATCATAACGCGGTCTTGGAAATGTCTCTTTCCAATAATCGTAAGCTGACCGCGGTTTATACGCCGCTGCATGGCGTAGGAGAAACAGCTTGTTACGAGATCTTGAAAAAAGCGGGGTTTGAAGGGGTCGAAATCCTGGAATGCCAACGGGAGCAAAATGGCAATTTCCCCAATGTCGATCAACACATGCCCAACCCTGAAAGAACAGAAGTCTTTCAACAGGGAATTGAACGTGCAAACGAAATTGACGCCTCGGTTATTCTGGCATCCGATCCCGATGCAGACAGGCTTGGCGTTTGTGTTCGTGATCGTTCGGGGCAGTTTGTGCATTTGACCGGAAATCAAATCGGCACGTTAATTGTTGACTACATTCTGCGTCAACGAGATGCAGCCGGTTCACTGACACCAGGACATTTTGTTGTGGAAACATTGGTCACGACGGGCTTAATTGGGGAGCTTGCCAAATCGTACAATGTGCAGATCATTGACGATCTTCTTGTCGGATTCAAATTTATCGGTGCAGCAATCGATTTTCTTGGTCCCGATAAGTTTGTCTTTGGTGCAGAGGAATCACTCGGATTTCTGGCAGGCACATTTGCCAGAGATAAAGATGCTGGGATCGCTTCACTTTACCTCTGTGAAGCAGCCGCGGACTTGCAATGCCAAGGGAAAACGCTGCTCGACCGACTCGATGAAATCTATCAGAAGCACGGCTATTACTTGGAAGGACAAATTTCGAAGGTTTGTACCGGCCCAAGCGGCAAAGCACAAATTGACGATTTAATGTCGAAGTTCCGCAAAGACCCTCCCACCGAATTGGCTGGCATACCATTGTGTGCTGTGCGTGATTACGGTCAAAAAGAAAAACGAGCCTTGCCGGGCAACCAACGCTCAGAAAGAATTCTGGAGCCGTGCGGAAATCTGCTCATGTTTGACTCAGCACCAGGTCCAATCAGCATCAACATTGCTGTTCGCCCTTCTGGAACCGAACCGAAAATTAAGTTTTATCTGTTCGTTCACGCGACAGTAAATCCGGATCAGCTTGATGCAGTGAAACAACAGGCCAAACAAACTTACGAGCAACTACAACAAACTCTACTCGCCTGGGTCGAAAACCAACTGGCTTAACAGTGCCTCAAAAAATTGGTTCTCCCCCTTACGAAGGGGGAGTT
>JAESQE010000447.1 GCA_016765335.1 Planctomycetaceae bacterium | reverse complement strand
TCGGTATGCGTCAAAAACAGATCAAAGAGTTTCGCATTTTCGGAAACTGCCTCAATTGCTTTTTGATGATACTTGGGCGAGAGTTGATCAAGAAACAAATCGTCTCCTTGAAGTAAGCAAAACACCGGACCTTTGAATTGCTTCCTGAGCAAAGGCAAAACACCACTAATCAATGCATTGCTGAAGATGATCACATCGGGTTGATGAGGACCAGTTAGAAAATCAACCAGTTCCTGATACTCCCGCTTCATCGATCCAGAACTTCCCTGAAGCATGGCAAGGGTCATCGCTCCGAGTCGAGCAGCATCATTTTCAATTCCGAAAGAGGTTGCAAACCGAAGAACACGAGGATGATCTAACCAGGAAACCAAACCACGCGGCAAGCGATTCCATAGCGGGACCGCTTGATTCAGATAGAGATTGATCCCTCCGAGAAAAACTTTTTCGCCAGAGACATTTTGTTGATCCACGCGAATCGGAGTGTAGGTAGGAATCAAAGAGACTTCACAGCCCTGCTGCATCAACGCTTTCGCAAGCGAATTATCCTGCATACAGGAACCACAAAACATCCCCGCACCACCAGCTGTGATTAAAGCAATATGCATTACAGTAAATCCCGCGGTTCTCTTGCACCATGAAGAATACGAATAACCTGTATCCCTTCCTCAATCGGTTGATAGTAGATGACATAGCTACCGACTGATGAACGCCGAACGTGGGGAGCAATATACGGTACGGCTTCTGCCGATAACAGCATATTCGCCAAGGATTGCAAGCGACCTTCAATTTTATGAAGCATGCGACTTGCAGCAACAGAATCGTCTTGCGAAATATAGAGCCAAATATCAATGGCGTCAGATTCAGCTAAGCTCGTTTTTTCTATCCGTGCCATCAGGGGGAATGCTGTTCTTTGATGCGGTTTGCTTTGTTGATGATCTCATCAGTATCCCAAAGAGAAACATCGCCCTGGTCAGCTTGCTTCAGCCCTTCGAGTACCAACTGACGAACACGCATTGCATCTTCAGTCATCACAAAGTACGTACCGCTCGCCCCTTCCACCTGAACAACACCAGTCGGATCCCCAATAACAAGTCGTTCTATATCGTCTGAGAGTTTCACAGTCATGTAATTATTGTACCGTAATAATCTTAATAGACCACTGCAATTTAAGGTTCAACCAGCCTCAGTATTGATTTCAGTTGCGTAGGCTGGGTCAAGACCCAGCTTTATTCAGCGTTGATAAACTCGTCGCCATACCATTCGCTTGATCGACATTTCAAAACTCAAACCAGTGACCAAAGCCACCAGGGGGTTCACACCCCCGGCTCGCCTACTCTTCGGTTGGCTCCTCGGTTGGTGCTTCTGCTGGTGCTTCAATTTCGGGACGGGCTTTATCTGAAATGTCTTTGCGGCACCAGGCTCCTTCCCAGCGAATTGTTTTGACTCGGGCGTAAGCGTTGAGCTTGGCTTGATCAAGAGTGTCCCCCATCGCGGTAACACCCAGAACGCGACCTCCGGAGTTAACAATTTCTCCTCCTTCAAGCTTCGTCCCTGCGTGGAAAACTTTCAACTCTTTGGTTCCCGGCTGCGCACCTAGCCCACGGATTGGATACCCCTTCTTGTAAACATCGGGATATCCACGCGAAGCCATGACAACACAGACAGCTGGCCGAGGATCCCATTCGAGTCCTTCAAATTCGCGAAGCTTTCCAGAAGCCGCAGCATACAACAGTTCGAACAGATCAGTTTTGAGACGCATCAATACGGGCTGAGTTTCTGGATCACCAAAGCGAACGTTGAATTCGAGAACTTTGGGGCCTTGCTTATTGATCATTAAACCTGCGTAAAGCACGCCGGAAAATTTGCAACCGCGACGCTTCATTTCATGCACGATTGGAATAAGAATCGTTTGCGTAATTTCGTCCATCATTTCAGGACTGACAACTGGTGTCGGGCAGTAAGCTCCCATCCCCCCGGTATTGGGACCGGAGTCACCATCGTGTGCAGCTTTGTGATCCTGCGAAGCTTCCAACGGAATAATTGTTTTGCCATCAACAATTGCCAGGATGCTGGCTTCTGCACCGTCGAGGAAATCTTCAATGATCACTCGGGAACCAGCTTCACCAAATTTATTTCCAGACAAACATTCTTCTACGAAATCGACAGCTTCCTGATAAGACTCACAAACCTTGACCCCTTTGCCGGCTGCCAGGCCGTCTGCTTTGACGACAATCGGCTGATACATCACAGGACTTCTGCCACTTGCAGGCTGCTTGAACCAGTCTTCTTCGGTTTCGTTTCCCACAACTTCCCGTGTATAACCGCCGCCGTACCGCTCTTTCAAATAGTTGAGCGCCGGTTCGATATCATCAAAGGTGCCATAATCGCCTGTGGGGACTTTGGCAGCCAGCATGACTTCTTTGGCAAAAGTTTTGCTGCCTTCTAACTGAGCAGCAGCCTTGGTAGGACCAAAAACGGTGAGTCCAGCATTTTTAAACTCATCCACAATCCCCATAACCAAAGGAACTTCCGGCCCAGGGATTGTCAGATCGATTTTTTCTCGCAGTGCAAAATCTAGAAGCGCAGGGATGTCATCATCCGAAATCTGCACATTTTCTGCGTCACTGGCTGTTCCTGCATTGCCCGGTGCACAATAAATTTTGGTCACAACCGAAGATTGCGACAACTTCCACACCAAAGCATGCTCACGCCCACCTTGACCAATCACCAGCACTTTCATCTTTTAACTCTCCAGCTTGAAACGATTCTTTCCCAACTTTCCCAAATAGTAACAGCAGGGTAAGACAATCTCACTCAATCAGAAAGCAAGAACCTGCTTTTTTCAGAAGCTGCCAGCTGAAATCAGGTAATAGCCCCCAAAATCGGCCCTTAACGCTCTAGACAAACCGATCTGTTTTGCGTAAATTAGAGATAAGTATTTGCTGATCCTTACCCTGTCGTCTGTCTTTATCACGATGACAAAGGCAAATGCAAATCCCTCAATCTACCCACTCATCACCTTACTATGAGGATTTTTATGTCAAACCACCCACAATCTGGCTCCTCTCGACGACAGTTCCTGAAAACATCAGCAGCAACAATTGCTGCAACAGCAACTGCTCCCATGTTTCTGAATGCTGCTGATAAATCCGGCTCAAAAGAAGTGATTTTGGGTAACGGGAAAGATCACGTTTACCGCTGCATTCACAACTGGGGCAACGATTCTTTGCCGGAGTCCCACAAATATAGTGGCCCAACTCATGGCGTAGCAGTCGATTCTGCTGGTCTGGTCTACATTACACATTACGGCACACCAGGGTCGATCTTCGTTTTTGATGGAGACGGTAAATTTGTTCGCTCGATGGGAGAAGTCCATGCCAAGAACGGCAGAGGTTCTGGACACGGAATCGATATCCGTAAAGAAGGCAAAGAAGAATTCATCTACCTGGCACCGAGTGAAAGTTCTTTGTCGTTTACAAAAATGACACTCGATGGCGAAGTCGTCTGGCAAACAGGAAAAGAAAAGCTCAGCAAAGATAGTGGTGTCTGGGAAGGAAAGAAACTCGGATATCGTCCAACCAATACCAGTTTCCGTCCCGATGGTGGTTACTACCTGGGAGATGGTTACGGCAGTAACTATATCTTCGAGTACGATAAGAACGATAAGTTCGTCCAAACTTTAGGCGGTACCGGTACTGCAGATGGAAAATTCAAGACACCGCATGGCCAATGGCTGGATAATCGTGACGGCGTTCCGAAACTTGTTGTGGCTGACCGTGCCAACAAACGTCTGCAATGGTTTGGCCTGGATGGAAAGCACATTAAAACTCTCGGCGGATTCCTGTTCCCAGCAGATATCGATACTCAGGGAGACCTGATGCTCGTGCCTGACTTGCACGCTCGAATCACTTTGCTTGATCTCAACAATGAAGTCATCGCACAACTTGGTGATGACGAAGCCTGGAGAAGCAAGGTACTCGATGGCAAAGTTGGCATGCGAACAAAACCAGCTCTGTGGCAACCTG
>JAESQE010000446.1 GCA_016765335.1 Planctomycetaceae bacterium | reverse complement strand
TTGTCCACGTCCAGTAGGAATAATCTTGATGCCAGGCGACAACGCCACCATGTTTGGCAGGTTTGCTGAAGAGCTGATCGTGAAACAATCGAACACCCGCACCGAGCAATTGATAAGCAACCATCTGGAAAGCAGGATTCCACAGAATATCATGGTAAGCAGGTCTGACCCGCCAAGCTCCCAGTGCATGAAACAGCGTCGAATTTTCGTTGCTCGATTCGTTGCTATGATATTCGTAGAAAAACTGATGCCCGTCATGTTCAGGATCGACCATCTCAGATAGCTCGTGCCTCAGCGTTTCAACTTGACGATCATCGAGCAACCGAATTCCGTGGACGTAACCTTTTTCTTTATATTGCAGCAACTGCTCATCAGATAAAAGGTATTGTTCCCACTGGTCAGCAGATTCCGGTTGCGGAAACAGATCGGTCAGGAGTTCGTGATTTAATCCGAGGTCAGTTGCAGTCATTGAAGATGGATTCTAGAGATTAGGTGCAAGAATAATGGTATCGGCGAGCCGGGGGTGTTAACCAATCAGATCACCTGGGCCAAACTGACCCGGGAATCTGTATTGATCACACTTCGATTTCGTACCCTTTGCGTTGTTCGCGGGTTTGCCATTTGTTGGCGTCTTCATCGCCGACGATCTGCTCGGTTTTGGGATCCCATTGCAGTTTGCGGTCTAGACGAATCGCAATGTTTGCCAGGTGGCAAGTTGTCATCGCTCGATGATGTGAGTAGACATCAGAAATGGGCAGTTCACGAGACTTCACGCATTCAATAAAGTTCTGCATGTGCGAAGTTGGCTTGCTGCCGTACAGTTTTTCGATGGCCCCTTCAGGCAACGGATTTTCTTTCAATTCTTCGACCGCTTTGCCTGTCAGTTTTCCTCGGTTGACGAACAGGTTCCCTTTGGTTCCTTCAAACAGAATTCCGTTACTAAATCCAAGATCATCGGCTTGATCCCGAATGCTCATTTCCACGCCGTTGGAGAATATCGCTTTGACGTCAAACGTTAAAGCTGCGTTGTATTGATCATCCAAAGTTGGTGAACCATTCTGGAACGGCACCGGATGGACTGCCGCAATCGGTTCGATAGAAACAGGCCCCTGGGCAACGCCGTTTTGTTCGATGGCCCACTGTGCAATATCGATATGGTGAGCACCCCAGTCCGTCATTTTTCCGCCAGAGTATTCGTACCACCAGCGGAATTCGTAATGACATCGGCTATTCCCCCAGTGTCCGCCTTCTTTGAATCGATAATCAACCAACGGCGCCTGCCCCAGCCATTTCTCCCAGTTGAGTCCCTTAGGAACATCGACGATTGGAAGAGATCCGCTGGCTGATGATCCGCCGATTGCACAGGTCACTTTTTTGACTGTGCCGATGCGACCTGCTCGAATGATCGCAACCGCCTTCAAAAACATTTGGTTCATTTCGGTTCGCTGTTGAGTTCCGACCTGAAAAACTCTCCCGGTCTTTTTCAAAACCTGGATAATTTTCTTACCTTCATCAATGGTCAGCGTCAACGGTTTTTCGCAGTAGATATCTTTCCCTGCCTGCATCGCTTCGATGGCAATTTTGGAATGCCAATGGTCAGGAGTCACAATCGTGACAATGTCGATATCGTCTCGGTCGAGAACTTTGCGATAATCTTCATAGACATCGATATTGCGTTCGGTTCCTTGTGCTTTTTGAACTCGGGCTTTTCCTGCTTCTGCATGATTCGCATCAACATCGCAAACAGCTGCACAATCTGCGAACTTCATCGCGTTTGGCCCAACTGCTCCCCAGCGCGAACCGGTGCCGATACATCCCAGCACTGGTCGTTCATTGGCAGAAACATTGGCCGATGCACTTTGGCTCGTAAACCAGTAAGGCATCGTCGCGGCTGTCCCTGCTGCCAATGCAGAGTTTTTGAGAAATCCACGACGGGAATTATTTTGGCTCATCACGTTATCCTTGATTAATTAAGGTCAATTGGGCAATTCACGCTGGTTCCTTTATACAATAATGAAAGCCAGATTGAAAAGGGACACCCTCTAATTCGAAGTTCAGCCGGGATGATTTGATTTACGGGAACCTTTGTGAATTCAAAAGACATTGCCAGCGGAGGGTAGACATTCTTGTCTGCCTGGAATGAAGGCAGGCTCAAATGACACACAGACAGGAATGTCTGTGCTCCGCTCACAATGTAAAATCAATCAAAGATTCAAAGATTCTTTCAGGCGTTCTTTTAGTTTCCGAAGTTCCAGGCGACATTGTTGCTCGCTTACCTGCTGTGTCCAAACAGTGCAAATGGGATCATCAGTTGTAAAGCTGGTTCCAGCCGCGGGTAAGTCGCTGACCGTTGGCACGACCCACTGACTGTACTCCCACGTTTTTTTCTTTTGTTGAATTGCAAACCAATTCCAGTCCCAGTTTTCAGGAAGCTGAAAATCCCGAGGAGCATAAAGAATTGCCTTGCCAACTTTTTGAGGTTGCGTGTCACTCTCGATCTCAACAGATTCCGGATCGATTTCTTTGGTGTTGATTTTTTCGGTGTTGAAGTAACTCAAGAACGATTCCTGTAATGCAAGTTCCAGAACTTCGATTGATGCACAGTACCGAGGATTGATCTCTGTCAGGTAAGGATCTCCGTGCGAAACAATAAAATCAAAGCCAACCAATCCGTAGAATTTGATTTGCGTACTCAATGCATTAGCCATGTCTTTTAATGTGGCTTGCATGGCTCTGGCCTGTTTGTCACCTCCACTAAATACCGGGCCAATGGAACCAATGTATGCGAATGGTCGCTGAGGCAATTCGTCACTGCCAATCAGCTGCGATGAGATACCCAGCAAATTCATCTTGCCAGAACGCGTTGCAAAAAAGATCGCTGAATAAGATTCTCCCGAAATGAATTGCTGATCATATTCCAGCTGATCAGATTCAACGGCTGTGTCTGCAACTCGCGAGATGCCGATGCCTCCGGTTCCAAGCAGAGGCTTTCTTATCCATTGTTCCTTGTTCAAATCATCTGATGGTTTACGAACTTGCAGATTGGGCAAGTTGTGTTCACGTAAAATTTGCTGAATCAAAAAGGGATCTCTGGATCGCTTTGTCATTGCAGGCGAAGTATTCCACAACAAAAACTGCGATTCCAGTTGCTGCATCGTCTCCGGTTCGTTTTCCCAACCTCCCACGGGCAAGCAGGGAATGTGTTGCCGGCTGGGGGATTGAGGGAAAGAAGCATCCTCATCTTTTGAAATCAATCGTACATCGCAGCCGGTCGGAAAGTCCAGATCCTGAAAGTAATCAAAAGCGCAAGGCTCCAGCCCAGCCCGCACAGCCGACCAACAAGCCGCCCGAGCAGAAGCACCAACAATGCAGATTTTCTTATTCATCTCAGGCATCTGGGCTTTCTTGTCACTTATAAAACAAGGCAAGTTTCAATCAATAAAAAAGCCCCTGGAAAGTTGGATTCCAAGGGCTTTGAATTCATTTGAAGTTCAAGACATCATCAAGACTTAGATGCGTCACCATCACCGTTTCCACCTTCGTGGGCGGGAATGACTTCATCATTCTTATCAAACACTTCTGCGGTACTGCCCGCTAAGTGAACGGTTTTGTATCCACCGATTGCTTTGAAGTAGAAGAACAGAAGCAGGTAAATCACAGCCATGATGCCGGGTATGAACGAGTCGGCAACCAACGTATTGCGATCCCCGGTGATGCTGGATTCGCTAACAAGTATTTGATCCTCTGTTGGGTTTTCAGCTTTGCCTGCTTCATCAACCTTTGATCCATCTAATCCATGGACTTCTTTAAAGACAAGGAACTGGCTTGGAGCCTCGGATTTGTATTCTTCGTAAACTTCAGCATTTGCTTGCTGTAAAGCTTCTCCGGCATAGCGGTCTTTGGCATAGCCTAAACCAGCTGAACCGATCAAACCGGCTGACATCATTCCGATACCACCCATGATACTCATTGCCACTGCACCGGTACGCGGGAAGCGGTCACCAATTACCGCCAGCATCGTAGGCCAGAAGAATGTTTTACCGACAGCATAAATCCCCAATGCGAACAATGCCCCAGCAAAAGTGGTAATGCCGCTGGCAAGGTTCAGGCCAACACATGCCAGGACAGAACAGACCAGTAAAATTCCAATTGGAGAAAGCCCGAGCTTCTTCTCAATAAAGTCTGCACAGAATCGGAGAAAGAACATAATGGCTGAGGTGTAAATGAAGAGCATTTTTCCTTCAGAGGAGCTCAAAATATTTCCGGTAATATTTTGAATCCAGCCATCTGTTCCTAATTCCACAGCACCAACTAATGCGTGTGTGACAAACAACACAAAGATCAACCAGGCACCTAAAGAGAAATTGGTCAGCAACGCAATCGCGATTAACAGTACGCCACCGATGCCGTATCCGATGTAGTTTCCCATTGAGGAATCGGGGAACATTGGACCACATACACTGGCAAAGAAAAGAGCCAGCATAAAGCAGGCGACCGCTCCACCAACCAGGCCGACATCTTTGAACATTTCAGCCAGGGTGAGCCCTTTTTCAGACGCTTCAGATTGTGGGAATTTCTGCCCCAGGAACATGAAGCCATAAACGACGGTTGGAACCAGATAGAACGCCAACTGATATTTCCAGTGAACCCCGTAATAATCATCAAGTACCCAGCCAAGTACACCGCCCAAAATCATTCCTGCCGGCCAACTCGCATGAAGGATATTCAAATAGTGAGTTCGACAAACAGCCCGAGACTTCAATTCGATAACGATCCGAACGATCAATCCCTGGGAGGAGCAGCGCGAGCTCATCGTCAGGGACAAGGAAGAAGATATTCCTTCTCCCATTCCCGACA
>JAESQE010000445.1 GCA_016765335.1 Planctomycetaceae bacterium | reverse complement strand
TCTTGAACTTCTTTGATGGCATTTCGCAAACATTCTCGACCCATTTGAGTCGTGAGAATTTGACGACGCTTGTGTGTAACAACCGTAAAAAAGAAAAGATGGCCTTCCCGAGATCGACGATAATTACTCATGGTATGATAATAACAATCAGACAAAGGTGCGTCACGACGCACCCTACGGAACTGGCCTTTTTACACGATCAAAGAAATCGCGTATCTGACTTGAATACTGGTACTTTTCAAGCGGAACTAGGCCTTCGTCATTTCGATCTAGTGTAAGTTGAAGGGACTCCATCCCTCTGTTGTCGATGGTGATAAGACGACCTGAAGGCGACGACTCGTATGCGTACAAGTGCTCATCATTTTCAAATGATAGAATCAATATCAAGAGGCCGGATAAGCAAGAGGGCGAAATTGCCTTAAATCCTTTGGAGAGACGAACTGGCTGCTCCAGGACTGCCTCTCTAGGGGATAACTTACGGTAATATGGCTGTGGCCCAAAATATGTTATTCGTGGCTCATAAGTCTCTGCCAGTTGTATCCTGTTGTCCTCCAAGGTGAACAGCCAACATTCACCATTTAGGTATGATTCATCTGTCAAGGTCATTTTCTCCAAGGAACGTGAACCAAGGAGTGATGGGTGGACTAATTCTCTATGGTTTTCCGTAACAACCAATCGGTCTCCGAGTTCGCCAGCAGCCCCGCCTCGTACCAATACGCTGATATGAGCGGGCCTCCATGCAAGCCTATTATAAACGCACACAGAAGCAGCGACGATTGTAATAAAGAACACCAAAAAGACAACGATGAACATCTTTTTCATGACCGGATCCCATACTATTATAGTGCTGTCTAGGACAGAGCATACAATTTGTTAAGTAGTGTAGGGTGCGTCGAGACGCACCATTTAATCAAAGTTCTTGAACTCGTCACCATACCATTCCGCTTGGCTTCCCAAATTGTGTGGAGATGATCTGGAAGCAGGACAATAGCTGTTAGCTCAAAAGGATGATGTTCTTGAACTTCTTTGATGGCATTTCGCAAACATTCTCGACCCGTTTGAGTCGTGAGAATTTGATGTCGCTTGTGTGTAACCACCGTAAAAAAGAAAAGAGGCCTTCCCGAGATCGACGATAATTGCTCATGGTATGATAATAACAATCAGACAAAGGTGCGTCACGACGCACCCTACGGAACTGGACAGTAATTATTAGCACGTTGATTGATGGCCAATAAAAAATCATCAACCTGTGGTTGCCTAATTCAAAAATTATCACCGGTTCCTTTTGAATCACTTCTTTTGCTGGGCAGAATTGCTTTTTCCCAAGTCTTTAATTGTCGGCGCATTTCGCGAAGATTAATTGTCACAGGAGTAATGACCTGTTTTCCGTAAGGGTCATTCATGTGTAGATCTGGAGCTTCATGATTTCGAACTTCTTGATCGAGTATCCGCAACCATTCAGGAACTTCCAGGCCCGTGCCATGCGTTCCGTCCTGGTAATTTTCGATCTCGACACGCAGGTCATCAAAAAATTCCCGCTTTTTTTCGGAATCGTTTTCCTGCATCGTCTGTTTGATAATTGCCACCATGCGATTCACAGCCAACGGCTTTACAAAACGTTCTTCAATGCAATCACTCAACGCCGGCAGTTTGACCCCGTATTTCTTTTCAAGATGTCGCAGGACTCGCAAATGTTGATCTGCACGAGAAGCAGAGCGTTCCTTGAAAACAACTTCCCATGTTTTTGCAGCTTGTAGACGACCAATACCAATCAGGGCCTCATGAGTGATTTTCAACGGAGAGAAATTCCAATCGTCGCGATCATAATCGGCTTCGAGCCTTAAGAAGTCGAGGAAGCAATCAAATTTTTCGCCATAATCGGAGTGCGTTGTCGTGCTGTTGTATTCCAGGAATCGATCAAACTTATCAATGACAATTCCATAAATCATTTCCAGATTAATCGCCGCATCTTCCGCATTAATGAGACCCGCTTGAAGATCTTCAACCAAAAGATTCGGTTTGATGGGGTCGTCATTTTCTTCGAGATATTCAAGAAATTCCTCGACGCCGCTTTGCACAATCGCTCGGACGTATCCCAATGTTAAATTACGAGCATGAAAAAGATCTGCACCGTACTTGTGAATAAATTCTCGCACACCAGTCCAGATTCTATCATTCTTCAAACTCTCCGCTGCTGAAAGTCGCATCGTGGCTGAATGCTTGAGCCAAATAGAGCCGTAGTGGTCAACAACTTCTGAGAGGATATCAATTAGTTCTTCATCCCCCAGTTTGCCTGACCGCCAACCTTTAGATGATTCCAGTAGATATCTGAGCGTATTGGAAAGTGCCTGGCGGAATAAACGATCAAACTCGGTAATTGCCGGTCCTCGCGGTCGGGCACCACGCTCCATTCGATACGCAGTCACCATCACGTGCCAGGTCTCGCGATGCAGGCCCAGTCCAGGTAATGCCGTCACTAGAAAACGGAGTAACGCGTGTAACTCCTGAGCATCTGCAATTGTACGTGGCGTACCGCCGTGCTCCAACGGGACATACAACAGTTTTCTTCGAGAGAGTTTCAGAAGACAATTCGGCAGTAACTTTTTCACTTCAGCCACATCATTACTCAAAATGGCGTGTAAGAACTCTTGCAGCCACTGATCAGTGACCGCCCCTGGTGAAGATTCCCCCTGCGACAAACAAAATGCTTCTCCCAATCGGCGAACAAAGCGAAGTCTGGTCAGCGTCCAAATGATGTTGTGCATCAAATAAAGTTTTGATTGCAGCTGAATATCGTATTCGATATTGGCATCATGGCTGCCCGAAGGAGAAGAAACTTCCCGTGAATGAATTTCGTGTAAAAGATGCCCCAGTTCTCTTTCAAAACGAAGTAGGTCGTTTGACCAAGCCTTCACACTGGCTAAGACCTGAGCTGCTTGATCCTGATCGGTGTTATCCGTTTTGGAACCAGCTGCTTGCTCTTCGTTTTCTGTTTGCTCACGGTTACCGGTCAGTCCAGCTGCAACAAGAATTGCTTGCTGCATCACTTCAGCCAACGCATGCATGAATTTTAGATGCGGATCGTAAGCTCGTCCCCATTCTTCGAATTCGTTATCTGCCCACGGATCAGAAGGTTCGGAAATCGCACCTTCTTGCCCATCATCTGCTGAATCTCGAAATGTCATGCCTTCATAGGCAGCAGCAAACGGATCTTCTGGATCATCCTCTTCGGTATCTTCACCCGTCTGCTGATTCTCACCTTCACTCGACCAATCAGCGTCATCGCCGGTGCCATCTTCCCCGGTGTCGTCTTCTCCCATGCCATTCAAAGCTGGTTCGTCCCACCAATCCTGATTATCTTCCAGCTCAGAAGATTTTTCCAATTCCTGGACCAGCTTAGGCACACCCCAGCGGTTGCCCGCATTGGCTTCAAGAAGTTCCAGCATTCTGCGATATCGTTGGAATAGTTCAGACGGGCCACTGACTGTCTTTTGAAGCACGCGGGTCCACTCCAGTAACGCCGAGCTGAAGCTTTGGTCGAACTGGATAGAATCGGTTTCTTCTGTCTGACTAAGCCACTGCATCAGTAACCCAAATGCAGAATTCAAATCTCCTTTTTGAAGCAACACGTGCACAACATTGTGATACGCCATATGCGATTCAAACAATTCAACATGCTCTCTCCAGAAACCAAGGCTGGCTTGCGCATCAGTTGATTGCTTCCATGCGGAAAGCGTATTACTGACAACCAACGCAGACTGATAGGTTTTCATCCCGTAAAGCTTGGGGATATCTTCGACGGTCGTCGTCGCATAACGATCCCATTGATTTGCCAGTCTTTGAAAACGCTCACAGGTTCTACGAATGACATCATTCCGGCTGGCCATTGCAGCTCCGCTCAATGTCGCAGCACAAAGCGATAAGACCTGCTCCATCATCTCAATCAGAATTTCAACTCGCACATCTGGGACGGCATCTTCACGGTTTGCAAACAGTGGAAACTGTCCCTGGAAACCAAGGATGTTCCAGGGGTCAACCAGAGACCCACACTGAATTGCTCGTTGAAAAAGGTCTTCAATTTCTTCTAATAACTTTTCTGTTTCCTCGAACTCTCCAGACTCTATTTTTTGATGACTGATTCTTAATCGCCACTGGATTTCGGTTTCAAACCGAATTGATGCAGCTGGAATGATCGCAGCTTGAACCCGACTCTCTTCCGCAAACCCCATCCTCGCATACATCAATGCCAGTTCTCGGTTTCGTACTTGGCGGGCACCATGCGTTGATAGAAAAATATTCAATGCATGACGGACATGACCAAACGGTTGCTGAGTGATTTGCTTAAGCTTCTGGAGCCTGGCTGCTCGTTCGCCAGAAATGTTGGATAACAGGTGCTCATAGAAGTAGTCTCGATGACGGGGGACCACAGGCAACAACGTCGAAAGTGAAACCGTTGAATCGAAAGAATCCGGAGCTGCACCACTGACCGAAGAAGCCATGAGTATTGTCCCGCTCAACGCAGCGGCTGCATCAAATAGTGCTTCTTCGTAAGGTACCTTTTCTTGATACCTTTGCTGATGAATCCAATCCAATAATGCATCGAGAATGATTTTTCGCAGTACAAACCGATGGTAGAATCCATCAAGGCCAATCTGATGCGGATCCCATTCTCCAAACAGATAGTTTGTCCGTTTATAGACAGGATGATTGTAGTCGTAGGATCTCAGATCGACTGTCACTTCCTGGACATGATCGAGATGAAAATGTGTCGCTGAGACGATTTGATCTGGCAGATCCTTAAGCATTTCTAGAGTTTTGCTCAACAGATCATGGTAAGGGCCAACTGAAACGCCAACCGAGGCCACATAAATTGGTATCGTGTGAAACTTTTCGTGTGGGTAAGGTTCAATCAGTTGTTCGTTTTCCAGAACTGCAACCGGGCGATAACCAATAAAATCATTCAGTTGATCGATTGCACCAGAAATAATTCTTTCGGTCTGATCCCAAGGCTCTGCCTGAGCAAGTATTGCCTGAGCAATATTCCCCCAAAAGTAGGGCAGTTCGAAAACTTCTTCATCAAGGTGCAGCAGCAGATCCCGATGATGCGTCCGATAGGCGGAGAGAAAGTCGTCAAAAATCAGCCCCAGGACTGCACCGGCTTGCTCTGCTTGTTGAAATGCAGGTTGGTCCTG
>JAESQE010000444.1 GCA_016765335.1 Planctomycetaceae bacterium | reverse complement strand
ATATCTTCAAATCCCGTTGATAGCACGGTATCCTACAAACACAAGGCCAAAACGCACACCCTTGATTCTGGGAAATCAGAGTAATAAATAGAGGAACCCTATAGTATTCTGCCCGGTCATTTTAGGGGTATTGTGGATTACCAGAATAAGAGGCGTTTGTCTTCATAAATTGCCAGTGGATTAATTGCCTGTGGATTCTTTTTAAGAAATCCGATAGCTTTGATAATCGATAAATGAAATAAGTGATAAATGATTATGGAACTCATGACAGATTTCTTAAAGCAAAATCAGGATGTCGATCTCTCTCGCGATGAACGCAATAGCGATCTGACTCACAATCAAACGGTGTTCATTATTGACGATGACGACGATTTGAGGAAATCCCTAGCTTTTATGATGGAATCGTTTCATCTGAAAGTGAAGGCTTACTCGTCTGCTACAGCATTTCTGGATGATCTTGATCCTCATGCTGATGGTTGTGCGATTGTAGATATTCGCATGCCGGGCATGGATGGGATTGAGCTTCAAGAACAGTTGATCAAAAGACACGCAATGTTTCCGGTCCTGATCTTAACAGCCAATGCAGAAGTTCCCAGAGTGGTTGAAGCGATGCAGAATGGGGCTCATCATCTTCTGTTGAAGTCAGCAAAAGAAGATGAAATTGTTGATCGGGTTTTCAAGGCTTTGGAATACAGCCGAAAACTACAGAAAAAGAACCTGGATATTATTCAGACCAGAAAGCTCATTGCCTCTCTTTCTCGTCGAGAAAGTCAGGTTATGAATTACGTGGTTGATGGATCATTTAATCGGGAAATTGCAGAGATTCTGAGTATCACGGTTAAAACTGTCGAGGCTCATCGCGCCAAAGTGATGAAAAAGATGGGATCTTCCAACGTGGCAGAATTAGTTCATGAAATTATTGAGTTTCGAAGAAGCGATAGCCAAGAGGAATCGTAATACGCATTCGCATATTTGTTTGCGAGTTGCATGTTTCTTGTGCCATTGCTTGTGTATCGCTTCTCGACACTTACAAAAAAAGGCAGCTCTTTGGAGCTGCCTTTTTTTGTTTTCGTACTCACGCGGATCAACCTAGCTTATACCAATCCTCATGAAAACTGGCGTTAAGTTGTTCTCGTGGCTTTGTACTGACAAAGGTTGAGGCAATAATCAACGCACTGACAAATACGTATTAGAGAGTATCTTCGCCTTTTTTCCAGTTGCATGGTACGTTCTCGCCTGTTTGAAGAGCGTCGAGGACGCGAAGAACTTCTTCAACATTTCGTCCGACTCCCAAGTCGTGAATAGCAAGCCATTGCACGATGCCTTCTGGATTGATCAGGAAAATGCCACGGTAGGCAATCCCTTTTTCTTCAAAAAGCACTCCGTAGTCTGCTGAAAGTTTATGGTTCGTATCAGCGATCATCGGGTACTTCAATTGCTGAAGACCAGGATGAGATTCGCACCAGGCTTTGTGGCTGTAGTTGCTGTCGGTGCTTGCAGTAAGCAGTGCACAATCTCGGCTTTCGAAATCTGCCAATGCGTCGTTGAACGCGACTAACTCAGTCGGGCAAACAAACGTGAAATCAAGAGGATAGAAAAATAAGCAAGCCCATTTCCCTTTGAGATCTTCAGAATTGATTGTGATAAACCCGTTGTCTACGCTGTCTTTACTTCGGTCGTAAGCTGGGACTTCAAATGCTGGGGCCGGTTTTCCTACTTGTGCTGCCATGTTCCGCTCTCCTGATATTTCTCTTTGTGTTCGTGAAAAAATGTTCGATGCTAGCTGCGAAGCGTTTCAGCATCGCAACTGTGTTATCGCAACGGTATTCTAATTTCTGTATCAACCAGAGATCCGTCTCGATCTATTTGACTCCAGCCAGTATAGTCCTCTGGGGCAGGCATTCAACCCTGGCCAGATTCGTTTTCTTTTAAAATGATGGCGTTCAGAGATATTGATATTGGAGATAACCCTATCCGGTTTTCTTACAGGTTCCTATTGCTTCAAGGCTAATTTTAATGAGTGAACAGAACTCCGGAAAACGTGAAGTGACTCTCGCTTTAGGGGGTGGCGGTGCTCGTGGGCTGGCTCATCTAGGAGTGATTGAAGTTCTGCAATCAGCTGGTTATTCCATCCGGCGAATTGTGGGTGTGAGTATGGGAAGTCTTGTTGGGGCTATGGTTGCTACGGGGGATGATGCCAAACAGATTCGTGCAAAAGCTCAACAGTATCTTCTTTCCGAACGATTCCGCAAACATCAGCAGACTTTGTTTGGTATGAGCAGCGGTTCCTCCGACGAAGATGGCAGCTATTTTTCGTGGTATTCTCGGATTGATAAGTTCCTCAAGGCTAATCGACTGTTTCGGCGAATTATTACGCAACCTGGGATGCTTCCAGGAATTCTGCTGGAAGATGTGATGCAGCACTTAATTGAGGATGGGGCCATCGAAGATCTTCCGATCCCACTTTCGATCGTAGCTGTTGACCTTGTCTCAGGGCATCAGGTCGTGATTGAAAAAGGCCCGGTCCGTGAAGCGGTACGTGGGTCATCGTCTTTGCCTGGGATTTTTCCGCCGGTTGAATTCAATGACATGCAACTTTGCGACACAGGCACATTCTGTTCGCTGCCCGCTCGAATTGCACGGTCTTATGGCGAGGCTCCAGTGATAGCCGTGGAGGTTAGCAATACTGTTATTCCAGGTATTCGGTGCAAAACTGCATTGGATGTGTTGATGCGTGTCGACGAAATCGGAGAAAGCTATTGGCGAAAACAAATCCGACATCGGGCAGACCTGCTGATTACGCCAAACGTATCTCATGTGCCGTGGTACGATTTTACGTCTGTGGAAAAACTGTTCGATCTCGGAGTGAAATCAGCTCAGCAGTCATTGGGGAAAATCGAAAAACTCTTCGAGAAATAAAACTCATCCGGAATATTCTTATTTCAAGCGAAGTCTACATGAGATGAAAACATAATCTTTTTGGTGCTGCTCAAAATAAACACAAAGCACCGGGTAGCTCATACGATCCCGT
>JAESQE010000443.1 GCA_016765335.1 Planctomycetaceae bacterium | reverse complement strand
GGGCTGCCCTCACGTTCAATATGTTCTTGCATCGTCCCATAGCGTTGTATGGCTTGCCTGCGATTTGTCTGGCTTAATTGGATACGAATTGCCGTATCTGCCAAAAGCCTATCACGGGCTTCGGGAAGCGGATTCTTATTGGGTGCTATGCCGAGGTCGGCAGCTGTAAAAGACTTATTCTGCATGATTGTTCCTACGATATATAGTAGCTGATACACAATATAGACACATCATGTAGTAGGTTTCAAGTCGCTAAATCGCTTTATTAACAGTTTACTTTAAGGAAACTCTCCTGATATTTTGGTTTAGCTTTGGATATTATTTCTATAAACGATACGAACAGTTTTGATATAAATTATATTATTTTAATGTTTATATTCATAGTCTTATATTGATTAGCTAATATAGCTTACTAAGTAAGAAAAGTATTGCTAAGGCTTTCAGCCTCGCGCAGGTCAAGCGCTTAATCCAAAAATTAGATCGAACATATTCCTGCTTTTTCAGCTCTGCGTTTGAAAAGGACAAGAATATTTCGCCGATTTTTTCGACAAGGGTTTTCTCCAAAACCTTCATCGCTTGACCTTTGCTACCCGATCCTCGCCGGAGACAAGGTTGCATGACGCAACCCAACTCTCATTAAAGGATTAGTGAAATGAAGAAGAACGATGTTTACCAAGATGTTACAAATAGAATTATAGACGCACTTGAGGCAGGGCTTAATGGAAAATTTGAATTGCCGTGGCATGGGGTTACACAGTTGCCCGAAAATGCTTTAACGGCGAAACGCTATAAAGGCGTTAATGTCCCCCTACTCTGGGCTTATCAAATGAGTGAAGGCTACCAATCTGGAATCTGGGCAACATATAAGCAATGGCAAGAACGCGGCGCACAGGTTAAAAAAGGTGAGAAATCCGCTCAAATCGTTTTTTGGAAAATGCTTCAACAAGAGCCTAGCCAAGATAATGAGGAGCAATCACAACGCATGTTTGCCCGTTGGTCACGCGTATTTAATGCCGATCAGGTGGAAGGCTTCGAACTAGACGCGGATTTTAAGTCCTCTGAGATTGCCTCAATAGGCGCGGCAGATGCGTTGATTGATGCTAGCGGCGCTGATATACGCCACGGCGAAATTAAGGCTTATTATTCCCCTTCTGGCGATTTTATTAATATGCCCTCCCCAGAGCGTTTTAAAGATACCGCTGACTCTACGGCCACGGAAAACTATTACAGCACCCTACTCCATGAATTAACCCACTGGACAGGCGCAAAGCATCGCCTTGATCGTTTTCCATCTGAAAAATTCAATAAATCAGATTATGCTTTTGAGGAATTGGTAGCAGAATTAGGGGCAGCAATGGCTTGTGCTTCAACAGGCGTTGAGGCCCTGCCCCGTGAAGATCATGCCCAATATATTGCGTGCTGGCTTAAAGCGCTTAAAGACGACAAGAAATTTATTTTTTCGGCGGCGTCTCACGCGCAAAAAGCCGTTGATTTTCTTTATAGCAGTTCTGAAATGCGGGAGGCGGCATAGCCGCCCCCTCCTCTATCCAAGTAATTTGAATATTTGTGATAGAGATTTTTTGAAAAATGAGGAATATTAAGATATGAGATTATGCTTAATCATTACATGCGCGGTGTTAGCCGCCTTCCCTGCCCTCGCCGATGATTTGTTTATTCGTGATGGTGATAGTTTTGCCCTTGGTGGCCAAGAAGTTCGCTTATGGGGAATTGATGCCCCAGAATACCATCAAACTTGCGTAAAAGGCGGCTCTAGTGTCCCATGTGGAAAATATGCGCGTCAAAGGCTTGAAAATTTAACAAAAGGCGCACAGTTACAATGTGAGCGAGTGGATACCGACCGCTATAAACGCATTGTAGCGCGTTGCTATGTTCATGGCGAAGATGTGGCCGCATTAATGGTTAGTGCCAGCTTTGCTTTTGATTATCCAAGATACAGCAAAGGGGCGTATAGCGACCAGCAAAAAGCCGCGAAGAGTGAACAACGCGGCCTTTGGTCTATGGATTTTGAAATGCCCTGGATATGGAGGAGAAAAAAATAAGCCCCCTCCCCTACTCCAGCTTATCCAAATAATTTTTTGAAAAACGGCTTATTTTTTTCAGCCTCCTCTTCTTCGGCTTTTTTCTTTTCAAGCTCTTGGCGTTTTTTGAGCGCCTGACGGCGCGCTTCTTCTTTCTTGCGTGTGTCTTCTTTTTGATCGTCTAGCTCTTTTTTGAGTGCCAAAACAGTTTCTTTCAACTCGTCCTGATCGTCATTTGATTTTGCTCCGCGCTGATCTTCAAGTAGCCGCGTAAAGTTCTTAATGCTGTCTCCTTGATTGGAGAGCTGTTCTTTCATGTAATCTTCAAATTGTTTGGCGGTTTCACGTTCGCGTTTGCGCTCGTCCTGTTCTTTTTTCAATAGCTCTTCTAAATGCTCGTTTTGTTTTTCTTGAGCTTTTAAACGCTCCTGAAGAACAGCAAATTGACTCCCTGCCCCGTTGGTTACGTCATTCTGACGATCTTGACGTTTTTCAACATCCTTAGACTCGTCAGTTTCATCAGGTGATTTGAGGGTTTTATAAACGCGCTGCAGTTCAGCGACGTTTATCATCTTCTTTTCTTTAGGCCCAGTTTCAAAGGACAGAGTGCCAGAATCAATATCATTATATATTGTGGCTCTGCTGACCCCCGCCATCTTAGCTGCTTCTGTGATGCTTACTTGTGACATTTGACACTCCTTACAGTTTTAAACACTTCTGACACACCTGAAAATAGCAAAGAATGTCCATTGTGTCACCTTGTTTATTAACGTCAGAAGCGTCAAAGGTGACGTAACTATACACATTATGACGTAACTATACATTCTAATGATGTAAATAAGCGTCACAAGTGTATATGTCACTTACGTTACACACACCTATACGCGGCTGTAAGCCTGTAGTTACATTCTTGGGGGTTACGTATTGACGTTTATTCAGTGTCAAATGTGTCGGTTGCGAAAGTAACACGTTTCTGATAGCTTTAAGGTATTCCGATTCCCTTCCTTGGGGAATCAAATATCTTCACTTAACCACAACAAACCTCGAAGGAGCGCACCAACAGTCTTTTAAAACATCCCAGATAAGGAAAAACCGCCGTTGGCGCGGCGGTTTTTAAACTTTGAAGGCGATACCCTCATCTAAATCTTTCAATAATGGTATCGCGTTCCCGAATCGGTTGCAAGTCTTAAGTGACTTCCGCAAACCCTTTTCTGTGGCCTTGTCCACAGTGTTTTACAGACTTCGCGATAAAAAACATGCAAACACATATTTTACCAGAAATGACAACGCCTGGAGGAGGGCGCATAGCTTCTCCCAAATTAAGACACTCACTTGAACAATGCGAAGATTTCGAAGGCTTGGAAGAAAACGTCAATCGTTATGATCTTCTTCTGTTGGTGAAAAGGGCAGGGAAAAGGGCCGGATTTTCACCGCGCATGATTGCGCTGCTTGATTACTATATGAGTTTTACACGCGATATTGACTGGGAGGAGGGGAGTCGCCCGATCGTTTACCAATCACTTGCCAGAACCGCGTTGGATATGGGTGTATCAGAACGCCAAATTCAAATTCTTGAAAAGCAGCTCTTTGAGGTTGGCGCATTAACATGGCATGACAGCGGTAATCACAGACGCTTCGGCCAAAGATGCCCAGAAACAGGACAAATCATGTTCGCTTTTGGCGCAGAATTAACGCCTCTGGCTTACTTGAAAGCCGAATTGCAAGACAAGCTGCATGAAAAACAGCTCTATGATAAGGCATGGATGGAAACAAAACGCCAAATCTCATGGTATCGTCGTCAAATTCGTAGCATTTTGTTAGAAGCCGAAAGCGGGGCAGGGGAGTCCGGTGAGGAATTCACACTAGATGAGGCTGATTTAGTCGATTTTTCTAACCGCTATGACCAGATTGCAATTTCTATTCGCACCTATATGGATTTAATTGCCTTGAGAGAGCTTCTTGGTAAGCATAAAGATCTTCATGAGACATTGAATGCAAAAGCATCGCAGCACGATCAGGCGGGCTTAAAATGCCTAGAAAACGATATAATTACGGAGAAAGATTCACCCAAGGGCGATTCAAATGACGTTCACTACAAATATACAAATAAAAAACAACTTAATAAATTAAGTACTAGTAGGCCTTCGTCCAGTTTCCTTCAGGAGGAAGTAGCCGAGAATCCACAGCGTCAATTAAACATCGGTTCAAAAGGAGGGGGGAGCAGGAGATTAGAGCAAAAAGAGGAATCATCAGAAGAACATTCTACCATTCTTTCAACAGGTCTTCAGCATGTAACTCTTAAACAACTCCTCAATATTTCAAGTGAGCGCTTAAAGGCTGAGCTTCCAATGGAGCCGCGGCCTATGAACGCCAATGATTTTGTTGAAGCGGCCTATCGTTTAAACAGAAAACTCGGGATTTCCCAAAGCTCATGGGGACATGCGTGCATGACCTTGAGCCGTATCGGAGCCGCCGTGTGTGTGATTTTGACAGATCAGGCGAAT
>JAESQE010000442.1 GCA_016765335.1 Planctomycetaceae bacterium | reverse complement strand
TGTTGATCTGAAGGAAAAGGGAAATTGGATTGCATCCCAGGAATCTGCACTGCAAAAGTTTCTGGGGCAGGCTTCAACCATTGGAGCCAGGAATAAACTGATTTGCCTGTCGTTAACCAATGATGGCGGCGGATTATCTGATGAGCAATTCGCCTTCTTGCTGGCTCCATACCGTGCAGAACATTTGTGGAATCAACAGGTCCACGGTTTACTAGTGATGTCTCACGAAGTGAAATACCCCTGGTCCGGGGCGTATTTGGAATCGGGTTCGCCATTCTGGTTTGCCTATGAATACGCCTTCAAACCGTTAACCGCAACAATGTTTTCGTTGCTGGCGTTTTATGTTGCTTCAGCTGCGTTTCGAGCTTTTCGGGCGAAAAACTTCGAAGCATTTCTACTCTTGGGAACAGCATTTATCATTTTGCTGGGCCGAACTTTTGCAGGCGAATGGCTTTCATCGCTTGTTCCCGATTACCTGGCAGCACTGCGTGTTGAAAACATAACGAGTTTTGTGATGACCGTTGTCAACACAGCGGGGAATCGAGCAATCATGATCGGGATTTCCTTAGGAATTGTTTCGACGTCATTAAAGATCTTGCTGGGAGTTGACAGAACTTACCTGGGGTCTGGGGAAGATTGATCAATCCTGGATTACGGGCCTCTCTTTTATCGTGTGAGAAAATTTAACCAGCGTACTTGTGAATAAAGACTCTGGCATATAGGAATTGTGAGTATGGGTATTGCAATTATAGAAAAGTTGGCGGCATTGGATCGGCGATGGATCTTTTTAATGATGCTGTTCGCCGTTGCGATTCCGATTCTCTTGAAAATGGAGTTCCCGGAAAAACCGAGTCAGCTTGCTCGCGATGTCTTTGGTGAAATTGAGCAGTTGAAGCCGGGTGATAAGGTGCTATTGGCCTTTGATTACGATCCATCCAGTGAAGGGGAACTTGGTCCGATGGCGACTTCGTTCATTTTGCATTGCGCGAATAAAGAACTGAAAATGTATTTCCTCACTTTGTTTCCAGTGGGGCCACAGATGATTGAAGAAGGAATCAGTCGGGTTATTCTGACTGATTTTCCGGACTTGGTATATGGTGAAGATTACGTGAATCTCGGCTACAAGCCCGGCTACGAAGGAGTGATCAAGGTGATCATGACAGATTTGCGAGAGCTTTATACAACTGATGCACGAGGCCAGAATATCGATCAGATCCCAATGTGCAAGGGCGTGGAAAGCATCCAGGATATGAAATTGATTATCAATGTTTCCGCAGGTTATCCCGGCTGTAAAGAATGGGTGCAGTATGGCTCGACTGCTTATCCGGACGTCAAACTGGTTGCAGGCGTCACCGGAGTGCAAGCCCCTTATATGTATCCTTATGTGCCTAAGCAATTAAAGGGATTGCTGGGCGCAATCAAAGGGGCAGCTGAGTACGAAACATTGGTGAATGCAAAATATGTCGAGGGAAAACCGAAGCCGGAATACCGCGAGGGAGTCCGCCGGATGGGGCCGCAGTTGATTGCTCATTTGCTGATGATCTTTCTGATCCTGGCAGGAAATGTGCTCTTTTTTCTGCAAAAACGAATTCAAAGATTGTGATTACGTTTTGTTGAAATTGTGAACAGAAGTTGTCTGCGTTCTGAATAGATTTAATTAAAGTATCCAGTCATGAAAATTGAACACATCATTTGGTCCTTGCTGATCGTCTCGGCTACTCTGTTTGTCCTGTGGCAGACCACGAGTGATCCAGAGCAATTAGCGGGCCGGGAATATGTCAAGCAGGTCCAAGGGCAATGGGTTCCTGCTGATCGAATTGATATGCAAGCGGGAATTGCACAGGTTAGTACGCCTCGCTCGATCGGCTTGTGGGTCGGAGCATTCTTTACTTTGTTTATTTTCTCGTTCATGTACCGCGACAATCCCTTTTACAAAGCGGCTGAGTCAACTGTCGTAGGAGTTTCGGCGGGCTATTACATGGTGGTCGGTTTTTGGACAACGATTGTGCCTAATTTGCTTGGGAAACTGACGCCGGGCTTAATGCAGCAATGGGCAATGCCCGGGATCTCCCCCGAACCAGGCAGTGAGTCTTGGGTTTATATTGTCCCCTTAATCATGGGGGGCATGCTTTTAATGCGACTCGTCCCCAGAGCCAGTTGGATTTCTGTCTGGCCGTTGGCATTTATTATTGGGACCACAGCTGGCTTGCGCATGGTAGCGTTTTTGGAAGCAGATTTTCTTAGTCAAATTGAAAACAGCATTGTTCCTTTTGTCGTGCTCGAATCCGGAAATGTCAATTATTGGAAGTCGTTTGAAAACATCTTTTCGGTGGTCAGTATTCTGGCCTGTTTGGTCTACTTCTTCTTTTCCATTGAACATACAGGCGCGGTTGGCAAAGTCTCAAAATTTGGGATCTGGATTTTGATGATCACCTTTGGAGCGATGTTTGGCATGACCGTCATGGGACGGATTGCCTTATTGGCAATTCGATTGGAATTCCTGTTTAAGGATTGGTTGAATCTGATTTAAGAGCATCCTGCCTTGCTGAAAGATACCTGCGGGCAGCAAAGGTTAACATTAGCGGAGCAATCAAAGAGGCTGCGATTATCCAAGGCAGCCAGCTGGGATCAGAAAACCAGTACCCAAAACTGGCATAGACCAGCGAAATCGCTAAGTTGGATAATGCTACAGACAGGTAAAAGACCGAGCGTCGCATAAACAGGCTGCCTACGATTAACACAGCCGTTTCCCCTAGAATTGGCAGCGGTCGCGTCAGAACAATTGCTAATCCGCCGTATTGCGAGACGAACTTTTGCATTTGCTCACGGTCTTGTTGACTCGACAATCGATTGATGAGACGACTCCCCAACAAACGCCCCAATTCGTAGCCCAGCAAAGCTCCTAATGTCAGGCCAGCCCAAGCTGCAAGGGTTGCAGAAATAATTCCGCACGTAGCTCCGGCGTAAGTAATGACAGCTGACGAAGGAACGGGAAGAAAGATATCAACCAACAAGCACAACACGACAACTGCTAAGCGAAACGTGAGAGAAAAATCACCTTGAATCCAACTCTCGATTGCGTCTTCGAGGAATTCGCCAAAAAACACAAACGGAATAACAGGGATTAACATTGCCAGAAGTATCAGTCCGACCAGACGAGTCACGCTTTTCTTTACTGCTGGGCTGGTCTCAGGCTGCTCGTTTTCCAATGAATCAATCCTATTTAGTCGGTCCTGAAAAACTATTTTGGATCTAGCATGTTGGGCAGTGGCTAGGGATCGAGGTGTTGGAATTTGCAAAGTTTTTATCTGCTCGTCTTCAAAACCTGGCAATTTGAGTCACGTATGAAGCCGGAATCCCACATCTTCTGCGAGAGAGTGAGACGGCTGCCGAATCATTGTCAATTACGGATCATACTTTTTCTCAATCATTGTTTCTTCTGTTCTTTCTTTGTGTCTTCGTGCCTTGGTGGTAAAAAAACAAAAACCACTAAGGCTCAAAGACACGAAGAAAATCAGCAAAATCTGGTTCCGCAGTCGCGTCACCCTCCCGGGGTTCGCTAACGGATTCAGAAACTCCAGCTCGCCAAATGAGTTTTTCAGGATTGACTATTTAGAGCTGTATTCAGCGAGCGAGCAGTTTCTTTCGATATTCATGGAAAGAAACAAATTTCAAATTCCCATCCCGTAGCTCGTGCTTCCAATTAGTGATTTTGAAGCGATCATCTTTACTCAATTTCCAGTCAATGATATGTTCTGCGACAAGTTTAGTGTTTTCTGAATCAGCAAGAGTCAGAGTCACCTCGACAGGAAGCAACTGGTGTTCGACAAGATATTTATTCAACTGAATTCGCGGGGCAGGCATGGATGATTTTCCATGCAACACAAAGTTGAGCTGAGCTGCCCAGTCTGTGTACTGCCGAAAAGCATCAGCCATTTCCGGGCTGGGAGCACGAACAGTCTTAACCAAATAGGACATTTGCGGGCTGGTGCAGGAAAGCAGATTTTTTTCTGGAGAAAATTCCATTTTGAAATGAGGATCCAACTGGAAGGCAACCAGCTCGGCTTTTTTGTATGCATTGGGTAACTGAGATTCCCCCAGTGCCTTGAGGTACTCTTTCGCTTGGGATCTTGCAACTTTCAAGTGCTGCCTAAGCTCACTAAATTCTACAGTACAAGCCATGTGGTAGGGCGAGCTAATCACAGTAAAGCGTTGATGGTGAGGGTCATAGACTACAAGTTCTTCAACTCCAACCATGTAATCGTATATTTTACCAGCATGACAAATAGTCAACGTGCGAGCAACCACTTTTGGGGTCTGTCCCGAGGATGATCCCTGCTGATGAGACACTTTTGTGTAGATTCGATAATCCTGAGCTGAAAGTTCCGCCTGGAAAGTTTGAAATGCAATTGCGAAAAACAATAGTGCAGAAATGGCAGACTTCATGCAACAATCCTGTCGAAGTGAAAGGGTTTTATCCAGAATATGACCACTTACAAGTGCCGAAAACATGGATGCAGACTCACGAGAAAAGAACCTCAGATAACACTCAGAATGTATACCGTGTCCTTAAAAGTGCCTCAAGAGGGAGATAAATTCACTCCGGAATTGTAAAAAATGACGTAAATACAAGACTGGAGTTCTATCAGGGCAAGGAATGTTTGCTGGTCACTTGCTTGAGGCAGGCATTTTGTACAACAATAGAGCTTGCTAACCTGCCCGTGCTGGATAGTAGCAAGGGAGAGGCTCGTTCTATCTGCAAGATTAAACTTCTTTGAGGAGTATCTGATGAAATCCTGTTTTGCCAATTGTACCAAAAAAGCCCTGTTGTTTATTTTTACCCTGTTACTACTTGCTCCCGCGTTGCAAGCAGAAGATCAGGGAAAATGGATTCAATTGTTTAATGGAAAGAACATGGAGGGCTGGACACCTAAAATTCGAGGATACAAACTGGGCGAAAATCATGGCAATACATTTCGGGTTGAAGATGGCCTGCTGAAAGTCCGGTATGATCAATACGACGAATTTAATGACACATTTGGTCATCTTTTCTACAAAGATCGTTTTTCGCATTATCGACTTCGCCTCGAATATCGGTTTGTGGGAGAGCAGTCTAAAGGCGGACCAGGTTGGGCGTTTCGCAATAGTGGAGCCATGCTGCACGGAGAAGATCCTGAAACGATGGCTCTTGACCAGAAATTCCCTGTTTCAATTGAGGCCCAACTTCTGGGAGGCAATGGCAAAGATAAACGAACGACATCTAATCTTTGCACCCCAGGCACAAATGTTGTCATGAAAGGCAAGCTCTTTACGCCGCATTGCACAACATCGTCTTCGGATACCTTTCATGGAGATCAGTGGGTCACTGTTGAAATGGAAGTGCACGGAAACGGTGTGATCAAACACATCATCGATGGCGAAGTCATCCTGGAATATACAAAGTCTCAGCTCGATGACCGGGAAGAACACTCGCGTGAACTGATCAAGTTAAATGGCGGAAAAATGCTGACCGAAGGGACGATCTCTTTGCAGTCAGAATCACATGCGATCGATTTTCGTAAAGTCGAACTGATGGTTCTGGAGAAGTAATTCCAAGCTCAATTAAGGGAACCTGGGCTGCGTGATTGATCGTGCCCCTTGTACAGGCAGTCCAACTACCATTAAAGGTCGACTATTTGGATGGAGGATTTTGATGTCCCGATTGGGAATAAATGAAGACAGATAGATTTTATTTTACCACAGAGACACGGAGAACACCGAGTAAAAAAAGTAACGGTAAAACAATCAATATAACTCAAGAGATATACCGTATTGTATTGTGATAAAATAAGAATCACCTGAATTTTCTCTGTGGCCTCTGTGTCTCCGTGGTTTATTCTACATTTTCCTGTTTAATACCGGCTACGCTGGGTCAGACGTCAGAAAATCATATTACAAAATCATCAAACCGCCTGTCATTTAACGCCAGTTGGACTACAGGCAAGGGCTGAGAAAATAACCAACGCGATTACAATTATCGCATTCGCGTCTCAAAAACAGGTTACCTTATGAAATACGGTAACCTGTTTTTTTTAATGTTTCGCCCACTCGATCCAGATGGCTGCCCTGGATTTCAATGCAATCCTCTTTAAGAGTTCCGCCTGCACCGCAAACTGTTTTCAGTCTCAAAAGCAAAGCTGAAAGATCGTTTTCTGAAGATGCCAGGCCGCGAACCACGGTGACCAACTTCCCCTTTTTACGCTTTTCAGTTGAAAGGATTGCTGTCTGCTTTTCTGGTGGGGTCAGTTCTTTTTCGGCTGGCCGACACGAACACTGGGCATCCAATTCTCCGCACTGTTCGCATCGCAGAGGTCGGTCAAATGGAGTTCCCTCAAATAATCTCATTGACGAATTTCCAAAGGCGAAAAATAATAGTGAAGAGAACCAATGACTGATCCACTTTAAAAGCCGTGTAGCAAGGGTTGAGAGAATATTGAACGCGAGAACAAATACGCGAATGCGTACTATTCGCTTGGTTGTTCCAATCCTGTTTCAATCGATCGGATTTGGTCTCTTAGCTTGGCGGCTTGTTCGTAGTCTTCGGTTTCAATTGCTGCGGTTAGCTCTTTACGGAGCTGAATCATACGGTATTGATTTTTGCTGTCCAGCGGTGCTCTTTGAGGAAATTTCCCCCGGTGCTCGGTATCGTTGTGAATATTTTCCAGCAATGGAAGCAGGCGTTCTCGAAAAACGACATAGTCATGCGGACATCCGAAACGACCGCTTTCCCGAAATTCTCGATAAGAAATGCCGCAGTTCGGACAGCGAATTTCATCTTCTTCAGTGAGTTCATTTTCGATGTTTGATTCCGGAAATAAAACATCTTCAATTTCTTCACTGGGCGAATTAGAATTCGGTTTGCTCATGTACTCGTGAAAATGTTGTTCACAAAAATGCAACTCATTCACATCACCATCTTTTAATGCGGTCACGTGATACACAGCAGATTTGGAACAGACAGTGCACTGCTTCATAGGGCTTGCCAAAATAATGAAAAAGAAAAAAATTACAACAATTAACCGATTAACGTACAATCAGTCTACGTCTATTGTACATTTCCGGAGGAATTCTGTCGCCTCTAAATAGAGGGATGATCACCGAGAAGAAAATGAAAAGATTCATGCGGACTCCAACTTCTCCAACAGAAGCCGCAAATAGGACCGTCGTTCCGTATCAGGCCCTAAGCCAAACATTTTAGCAAGTTTCAGGATTTTAATTCGAGTTGCTTCCTGTTTGCAGGCATCAACACAGCACTCAAGCTCTACGTACCAGCCGAGTCCGTCAACATTATCGATGACGATTTCAAAATTGGTCTCCTCGTAACTGAAATGGTAGGTGTCTCGCGTTTTATGTACAGAGGGGACGGGTCGAAAACCGAGTTTTTCCATCAAAGCCTGCATCTGGGCAGCGCTGTGAGCCTCAGGGGCAAAGTCCAGTTCGATTTCCTGCCTGGTTTTTGTTTCCTGATCAACCAGCGGACCTTTGTAGGTCAGACGGTTTTCTGAACCGATTCTACGAATCCGAAAGGCTTCATCTGTTTTTGCAAAATCACGGCTCGGGTGATTCATGTAGATATCTTCCTGCTCAACGGTGTTGATAAACTTTGCCTGTTTTCCCTGAAGCAGCCTGCGAAAAGCATCAACATCGTCAAGTTTGTATTTGACTTCCACTTCGTATTGCATCGTGACAATCGCCTTTGAGTTAATGAGAGTAATACGCATTCGCATATTTGCTTGCGAGTTGAACATTCCCTAAGTCCTTGTCAGTACAAGGCCACGAGTGAAAGCTTCACGCAAACATTAATTGAGTTTGGTATAAGATGCCATCAAGAGGTTCGAAATATTATGAGGAAGCTTGAATGATACGATCAGAGATTTCTCTCAAATAATCCCAAGTGAACAGCCCGGTGTTATGACCATCGCTCCAAGTGATTCTGACTGCGTAATTGCCTACAAGATCCAACTTTTGTGGATGAACATCTTCGGCAGTATCACTTTCGTGGTAAGTTCTCACGCCAGTCATTTCATTGACACAAGATGCGCAAGGGCAGCAGCCGCGTAGCTTTCGAAACGGCACAAATGAAGTTTGATCGCAATCGGGCCAACTCAGTTCGATCGCTTGGCGTTGAAGGTGAGCTCGAAGCACACTGGGGGGTAGTGTCATATCAGATTTTTGTTTTCAGGGGAAAGAATAAATTGAATCAATACAAGCAAGTAGCCTACTAGATTAGTCTTTACCTCGGTGTATTGTTTTGGCCCAGTATTTAGCGAAATCGAACTTGGGACTGTTTTCATAGTCATGACATTTTTGGCAAACCTGCTTTTCGGCAGTTACAAGATCGAGCTTCATTGAATTTCGAGCTTGAACGATATCGTCAGTGCTTTTTCCAGTTTGTTTGAACACGTTCTCCATTTCAACATGATGGCTGCCCGGCCCGTGACAGTTTTCACAGCCCTGCCCGACCAGATGCGGAGTCTTATTCATATTCAGGTAGCCCGATTCATAGCGAAAGACTTCCTGAGGATTCCAGCCAACTACGTGACAGCTGAGACATTCCGGATCGTGCAGGCGGGAAATCCATTCGGTTTCGGTATAATTCTCTGCTCCCTGTTTGAGTGTTCTTGTGGCATGGCTATGTTTGGTTGTTTTGAACTGGGCAAACGCTTTGGTATGGCAAAGGCCACATTTTTCGGTGCCCACATACTTGTTCCCTGAAGGATGGGCGACTGCCGGTTCGGATTCCACAATTTGCTGTTCGCGAAGCATGTCCTGGTAGAAAGACATGTGGTCTTCCATTGCTTGAATACGACTGAAACGATTCTTATCAAGATCGACCAGCTCGTATTGGAATCGTTGCTTAGCATTATCCGGGTAGTAGCCCAGGACGCCTGCGTATTTCCCTTTTCGCCCTGCTTCAAGAACCAGAGTATTTCCAACGGTTTCAGGAACACCAGAAGGATCTTCAGGGCCGCCTGCGGTGAGGCAGAGATCGAATTCCGGAACTGCATTTAAGATTGACATTGTTTCGTCTCTGGGACAGTGAGACAGAAGCACGAGCAACTCACAGTTGGCTTTTTTGAGTTCTGCGACCGCTGGCTGAAGTGATTTGATCGGGTCTTCAATTTTCAAGAGTTCATTCGCGGAATTATTTCCTTGAGGAAAAATCTGCGAGCTGAACTTCTTTCCCAGTACTGAAGTGACGCCGATTTTGACGCCATCGATTTCAATAATTCGGAAGCGAGCCGGGGTGTCTAGATCGGGGGTATTGTAGAACACAACGTTTGCGGAGACAAAAGGCAACGGCGTCTTCGGGTCAACAGAATTAGAAACCAGTGAGAAAAGGTAATCCACTTGCAATTTCAATTCAGATGGCCCCAAGCCCATCGCCTGATAGCCCATGTCAGTCAAGGCAGCGTGAAGCACGCCAAATTTGAGTCGATCTTGCATTCGACTCCGTTTCAACGTGCCTCCCAATTCCAAACCGGTTACGGACCAGCCTTTATCTTCACGCAACTGCCTGAATAAATCCGCACGACGAGAAATGCCCCCGGACTGCGTTTCGGAACAACCGCACGGTTCAATATATCCTCGTTGCTCGCCCGTAAAAACAATAGCAAGCTTCGGTTTGTCCCAGCCGCCAACAAGCTCTTTAGGTTTGTTTGAGGAAACATGGTTCGTTTCGGCTTGCTCCTGTTCCCGCCGAGAAGAATCATGCTGAGAAGAATCCTCTGGAGGTGTCGGTTTGCATCCAGAGAGGACGAATAGACAAATCAAAAACATGACCAACTGCGGAGAAAACAAACCTGAACATACTTTATACATTGAAAAACAATCCTTTGTGTGTCTACAGTCCTGCGTGGTCTTTAATAGGAAATCATCTGGACCCGAATACTCATTGTACCGATTAATGGGTTATTGGTCACGACTTTAATTATCGCGGGATTTTCTTTGTAAAACTGTGCGGCTGGTGAGTTCGGCTTCACTTCAATTGTCATCTGATACCGCTCACGATTTTTCGCCTTAAAGGATTCATCCTTTTTCAGGGTGACATTCATAAAGTCAGGCTGACTGATGACTTCCGTGATTTCAATTGCAGGACCAGTATTGCCCCGAACGAACATGGACAGCTTGACAATTTTTCCTTCTTTGGCTGAAAACCGCCTGAACCTCATTGTCATTTTACCGGTTGCCCAGCCTGCCGGACCGACGATTTGGTAAGGGCCAGTGTAAAATCCCTCGACGGTGAATCTGGTAACACTTTCCTTCTGGCCATCTTTTCCCTCGATATCAAACTTCAAGGTGACTTGTTCTTTAAATATTCCCAAGGGGGACCCAGTCGCGAGCACGCCTTTGATCAGATATCCTTTCTTGGCCCCATGTTCTGCCAGTTGTTCTTGATTCATCGGGATCAGTTCGATCGTCACCAACGGATTGTCTGAAGTTACTTCTTTGATCTCGAATTTATCGAGTACTCGTGAACTGATCGTTCCGTTGAATTCCGAAGTTTTCTCTCGCTCCAATTCCCCTAGATCCCAGGTTCCGGCTGGTAAAATCTCAAAAGCTGAATCAACACGTCCGGTAACCGCAATCGAAATTTCTTCGTTTACAGGGTCATTCGTTTTGAGATACCCCGCATGGGAAAACGAGGGGTCAATCGCTTTGGGCGTCCATTCCAATAGAATGGAAATGGATTCACCAGGAGCCAGTTCAGCCTCTTCGAAATTTACCACAGTACATTTGCAGGTTGACCGGCCCTTTTTCAGTTGCAGAACGCCTTCGCCTTCGTTTTTAATCACAAATTCATGCGACAACGTCTGATCAACTTCCATGGAACCAAAATCGTAGATTCCATCCACCACAACGGCTTGAGGAGGTGTGCCAGATGGCTTCAAGTCTATTTCCGATTGCGTTTGCTCATTGACTGATAAATCGTCTTTGCAACCACTGAAAAAGGAGACCAATCCAAGAACCAGAATGCAGGAAAAGATTGTATGTTTGTTGCGTAACATTAATTGGCACCAATGATTATAAAGAAAATAAAATATTCGGCTTCTTACGTGAGAGCAGGCTGTGATGCTCAACAGATTACAAAGTGTGCTGTACGGACCGAATTCTTGTCGTTGAAACAACTTAAGGGAACCTCTATTAATTGAATCCCAGAGGTTCTCGAATACAGTTTGGTTATTAAAAACAGTTCAAAACCCCTCTCACTCCCCCTTCGTAAGGGGGAGAACCAATTAATAGAGGTTCCCTTAGCAGTACACACTCATCCAAAAACGTTGTATCGGATCAATTAGTAACTCTTTAGGATTGTAGCGAACCGGGCCTGCTCGTGGCTACTACCATGTTTTCGTCAGGGCATAATCTTGGAGATGCGTTCCGATTTTACCCAAAGAATCTCATCCCGACAAAACAGATCTAGCTTTTCCTACGTAAATTATTCAGATTTGTTGGGATTTTCCCCGACGATTGCCTTTAACTTCAAAAGAATTTCTTGCTCCTGCGGGGTAAAAACACGGTCTGTATGTCCATGTTTTTTGTTGATACTGTTAAGCTCCTCAGCTTTGAGGACTGAGTCCTGCATGCTCTTTTTCTCTCCCAGTAATTCATACAACTGAGCCAGCTCCAAGTGATGATGTGTATCGTTCGGGTAACGACGAATAACCTGTTTTTGGAATTGAATCGCCTCCAATAATGTCTCTTGATC
>JAESQE010000441.1 GCA_016765335.1 Planctomycetaceae bacterium | reverse complement strand
AGATTGCGAGCGGAGGGTAGACATTCTTGTCTGTCTTGAATTGAGGCCTGTTCATACGAAACAGACACAGAATGTCTGTGCCCCATTTGAATTAAGGGAACTTCTAAAAATTGAATCCCAGAGGTTCTTGAAGACAGTTTGGTTATTAAAAAGTAGTTAAAAACCCCCTCTCACTCCCCTTCGTAAGGGGGAGAACCAATTTCCAGAGGATTCCCTTTCAATTACTCAGGGGACTCTCAGATGATGTCCCAAGGCCCTGCGTTGCTTGATGTTTTCTTATGAATAATGACCCCGAATACGTTCTTTTTGTGACTGGACGTCTGGCAGAACCTGCACTGCGAAGAGTCGTTGACTTAATCGTTGCTGAGCATGGAATCCGGGCAGAGATCGAAGTTTTGGGCATTAGTGTTGCTGCGTTAATGCACGTTGGCTGGGTTACTCGCAAGTTGACCGTCCCCGAGGGTGTCTCACGTGTCATCTTACCGGGCTGGTGCCAGGGGGATTTGAAAAAGCTTGAAGAAAAGTACGGCGTACCATTTCAGCTTGGCCCTAAAGATCTCCGCAAGCTGCCTCATTTCTGGGGAAGCAATTCCGAAAATCCGATTGACCTGACACCTTACGACATCGAAATTATCGCTGAGATCAATCACGCCCCACTGCTTTCGAATCAGGAATTACTTCGAATCGCAACACATTACCGGAATGAAGGCGCGAACTTAATCGATTACGGCTGCCTGCCCGGTGAATCGTCCAGCACAGTGCCAGAGCACATCAAACTACTGAAGCAGGAAGGATTTCGAATTTCGATCGATAGCTTCAATCGCCAGGAAGTCGAAGCCGCTGTCAAAGAAGGGGCTGAACTTGTTCTAAGCTGCAACTCAAGCAATCTTGACTGGGCCTGCCAGCTCGATGCAGAACTGGTTGTGATCCCAGACGACTTTTTAGATTTATCTACAATGCAACCTGCGATTGATGTGCTTTCGCAAAACGGAAAGAAGTTTCGTCTGGATCCCATTCTGGAACCGATCAGCTTTGGCTTCTTCAAATCGTTACAACGTTATGCAGAAACCCGTGAGCGTTGGCCAGAAATTCCTGTCATGATGGGAGTTGGCAATGTTTCGGAACTGTCTGAAGTCGATTCAGCCGGAGTCAACTTTCTACTCACTGCCATTTGTCAGGAACTACAAGTCACTAGTGTTTTAACAACTCAGGTTATCAACTGGGCACGAAGCAGCGTGAAAGAAATTGATCTTTCTCGCAGAATGCTCAAGTACGCAATGGACAACAATCAGCCTCCCAAGCATATTGATTCGCAATTGGTGATGCTTAAAGATGCTTATCTGTACCCGCGATCTTCTGAGTCGCTTGAAGAATTAGCCTCAAAAATTAAAGATCCCAATTTTCGCATCTTCGCAGAAGAAGATGGTCTGCACATGATGAATCGAGATGGTCACTGGATTGAATCTGATCCCTTCGAATTACTAAAGAAAATCCCGCAGAGTTCGAAAGTTGATGTCCCGCACGCTTTTTATCTAGGCTACGAACTAGCCATGGCGGAAATCGCCCGTATGCTGGGCAAACAATACATCCAGGATGAAGGACTCAACTGGGGAGGCTTGTCACCAGAAAAAGAACCGGCGAAAGATCGCCATGATATCCGTAAGAAAAAACTAACTTAATAGTACCTCTAAAAGTTGAACCCCAGAGTTTCTTAAAACACAGATCGATTACAATAGTTCAACTAGCGTAAATAGTCAGTCAGACAATGGATTTTAAATCCCAATTGGGCACAAATAAAAACAGATCGATTTTTTATACCACAGAGACGCAGAGAACACCGAGTCAAAAAACCCAGGATTTAAACAATCAATAGAACTCAAAAGACTTACGGTTTCGCATGGTAGTGAAATAAGAATCACCTGAAACTTCTCTGTGATCTCTGCGTCTCCGCGGTTAATCTTTTCTTCCTGCCTGATACCGACTACGCTGGGTAAGACGTCAGGAAATCAAATTCAAAAACAGTTAAACCGTCTGCCATTTAACGGTAGATGTAATAGTAGCAACAGGCTAAACCCCCTCTAACTCCCCCTTCGTAAGGGGGAGAACTGGAGTTCCCACAATTCGTGGGGAACTCCAAACCAATTTTTAGAACCACCCTTTAATGCCCCATGATGAATTCACGTTACGTCGAACTTGACTATCGCCTCACTCCTACCGATCTACTGAAAGCTTGCCGGGATCTCTCTTGGCCGGTGTTGCTCGAATCTGCGCGTTATCAACTACAACGAGGAAGATACTCCTACTTTTCAGCAGATCCTGTTCAGACCTGGACTCTCGAAAAAACAGAGCTAGGCGACGAGCCATTTCTTGAACTTCGAGAAGCACTCCACAATTACAGCACAACTTTGCTGCCTGACCTGCCTCCTTTTCAAGGGGGAATTATTGGATTACTGGGCTACGAACTGGGGCATTGCTGGGAACAATTGCCCGAAGTTCCCAGCGATAATTTTTACACCCCCGCGTTGGCAGTTGGCTTATACGATTGGCTCATCTGCTGGGATCACAAACAAAACAAAGCCTGGCTGTTGGTCCAGGAAGATGCTTCTCATCTTCAATCTCGCCCCAGTCTGGAACAAAGACACGAGCAGATCAATAACTGTTTGAGTTCAACCGGAACGTCAGCAAAGCCTAGACAGTCTCCTTTAACAGACGATACAGCAGCCCCGAAAACAGCTAGCAACGTCACCCAATCCGAACATCTCGAAGCAGTCCGAAAAGTGATTGACTACATTCGGGCAGGTGATATTTATCAGGCAAATTTATCTCGTAAGTTAGAGTACCGATTCGAAGGAACTCCACTCGAATTATACGATGCTGTCAGACACACGAACCCGGCTCCGTTTGCAGCCTACTTTCAACCTTCTGATCAATGGGCGATGATCAGCGCTTCGCCCGAACAGTTTTTGCAGGTAAACAATCAACAAGTTGTCACTCGTCCGATCAAGGGAACACGACCACGCTGGCAAGCACAAGACACCGACTTACTGCAAGGCATTGCATTACAAGCTGCTGAAAAAGATCGAGCAGAAAACACCATGATTGTCGATCTGATGCGAAACGATCTTTCCAAAGTTTGCAAAATTGGCAGCGTCAAAGTCCCGCGATGGTGTGAACTGGAATCATTCGAGAAAGTGCATCATCTCGTTTCTGAAGTGACAGGTGTACTGAACGATCAAGCAGATCTTTGGGATTTACTGGCTGCTGCATTTCCGGGTGGTTCAATCACCGGTGCTCCCAAAATTCGTGCCATGGAAATCATTTCAGAACTCGAACAAACCGCTCGTGGGCATTACTGCGGTTCGTTAATTGCAGCTGGCTTTGATGGTTCATTGCAATCCAGCATTTTAATTCGTTCGCTCATCTGGAAAGATGGCCTCGTACAATGCCCGGTAGGCGGCGGCATCGTTGCTGATTCGATCCCCGAAAACGAATACACAGAAACCGAACACAAAGCCGCCGGGTTAGTAGTGAATGCTGCCCAAGCCCCTTCGGCTAATATTTCGCCAAAGACTCGATAGAAACTCTCACTTTCTATGACTCCACAGGCGAGCCGGGCCAGTGATGGCCTCGGTTACGATACCCGATGAAAAATGAACAAAAGGATGGCTGGGACGCAAAGGAGATTTTGAGGAAATGAGAGCCAGCCCATGCAAAACGGACTGGACCTCACAAGGTATTGTTTTGGCCCCAGAAGTATCCTACATCTGGGGCCAAAACCCCTTTCTTTATGCGATCCATAATCTGCAAGCACAGCTCAATTACAATTCAGCAATCGATTTGCGCCCCAGCCACCCCTGCATCGAATCAATCGTGTAGTTTTCGAACATGATTTCTAAAAATAAGTGCCATTAGGTTAACACCCCCGGCTCGCCAGTAGATTTCATAGGACAAGTTGCTTTGGTCCAGGATTTCCTTGATACCCCTAAATAAACCTGCGATTATCTGTGCGAATCCATGGCTTATGCTAAACTTCTCCCATGAATTCATTCTCAATGACTGTCGTTCCCTGTGCCCTGAAAAGGACTTCGAAGATGCTCTGTGCTCATTCTTTAAATTCAGCAAATCGCGTGATTCAAGCCAGCTTGATCATTCTGTTGATCACTTCAAACACCCAAAATGTTTGGGCAGTTGACTGGCCTCAGTTTCGGGGAGCAGATTCTCGTGGCGTTGCAGATCACGCTGAGCTACCTGATACCTGGAGTGAAACCGAAAACATTCTCTGGAAAAAAACGATTGCTGGTCGCGGCTGGTCATCGCCGATTGTCTCGGGCGATTTGGGTTTTGTCACCACCGTTGCGAGAGAAACCGGAGATGCTGAAAAAGCAAAATCGGGGTTGTACTTTGGTGGCGACCGCAAGAAGCCAGATGAAGTCGTGCATCTTTGGCAAGTTCATTGTTTCAGTTTGCAAAACGGCAAAGAACTTTGGCAACGCACGGTGCATCAGGGGATTCCCAAAACTTCGCGTCATATAAAAAACAGTTACGCATCCGAAACCCCTGTCACTGACGGTAAACATCTTTACGTTCTGTTTGGCGATGTCGGTCTGTATTGTTTAACTCTCGATGGCAAACCGGTTTGGTCGAAGCCACTTCCGGCCTGCAAGACCCGCTACGACTGGGGAACAGCCTCTTCGCCAGTACTTCACGAAAACCGTATTATCATCGTTAGTGACAATGAAGACGAATCCTTCTTAGCAGCTTATGACAAAACAACCGGCAAACAAATTTGGCGAACCCCTCGTAATGAAAAAAGTAATTGGGCAACCCCGTTCATCTGGAAGAACAAGTTACGCACAGAAATCATTGTGCCCGCGTCCGGAAAAAACCGTTCCTACGATCTCGATGGAAAACTACTTTATGAATTCGGAGGATCTTCAAGCATCACCATCGCCACGCCTTATACTGCCCATGGACTGCTGTATGTGACATCGGGATACATTCTGGATCCCCAAAAACCGATCTATGCAATTCGCCCCGGTGCCTCTGGTGATATTTCGTTACAAGGCGATCAAACTTCTAACGAGTTCATCGCCTGGTGTCAAAAGAAAGCAGCTCCTTATAACCCATCGACTCTTGTTTATCGCGATCAACTTTATGTGTTACTCGATCAAGGTTTTATCACTTCTTACGATGCCAAATCTGGAAAACAGATCTATGGCAAACAACGACTCTCCGGAGGCCGTTCATTCACGGTTTCTCCCTGGGCATCCAACGGAAAGATTTTCTGTCTCAACGAGTTCGGCGAAACATTCGTATTCAAAGCAGGAAAAGAATTTGAACTGCTACACACCAACAAGCTCCACTCAGACCAACTCAGTATGGCGACACCAGCGATCACAGAAAACCGAATCCTACTAAGAACCGGCGAATCCCTGTACTGCATCGGAAAAAAATGAAGGGAATTTCTATTAATTGGTTCACCCCCTTACGAAGGGGATGGAGTTCCCCACGAATAGTGGGCGTTTCGGTTATGCGAGTCGTTCAAAGTTTTCGGGGGAGCATGCCAGAACGACTTTGCGGTCCCTTGAAATTGATATTTGGAAATAAAATTTCTGCTTGGTAAAAGAGATCTGGTGCAAACTTACTGTCTACTTCGTGCGAGTTGTCTATAATTAGACTTGTTGGTTTTAAGGCAAAGAGTTTCTGAGGAAAGATCTAACAGATGAATTGGTTACTTGGTAAAAATAGTTTTTCAGCATCCGGAATACGAGCAGCACTCGTGGCAGTGACTCTTTGCTTGTTCACAGTCTGCTTGTTCACAGTTT
>JAESQE010000440.1 GCA_016765335.1 Planctomycetaceae bacterium | reverse complement strand
TGTCTGTGTCGTTTGAGCATGCCTTAATTCAAGGCAGACAAGAATGTCTACCCTCCGCTGGCAATGTTTTTTGAATTAATAGAGGTTCCCTGTAATTAAAGTAAATCAGCTCACTTGGAGCCAATGCCGGGTGATAAAGTATCAAATTGCACAAAATTATCAACTTGAAATCATAAAACGGGACATCAACTTATGAGCTATTTTCCTGAAATCTCTGCAATCAAGTACGAAGGACCAGACAGCAAAAACCCATTAGCCTTTAAGCATTACAACCCGGAAGAAGTTGTGGAAGGGCAAACGCTGCGTGAGTTGTTGCGATTCAGTGTTTGTTATTGGCACACATTTCGTGGAACGGGGGCCGATCCGTTTGGCCCAGGTTGTGCAGATCGTCCCTGGGATGATGGGACTGATTCGGTTGAAAACGCGTTAAAGCGAGTTGATGTCGCTTTCGAATTCATGCAAAAACTGGGGGTCGATTTCTACTGTTTTCATGACCGAGATGTTTCGCCAGAAGGGGCGTCTTTAAAAGAATCGAATGAAATTTTCGATACGATTGCTGATAAACTCAAGCAGTCCCAGGGCGAAACAGGAATCAAACTTCTTTGGGGCACCGCGAACCTGTTTTCGCATGCTCGTTATATGCACGGGGCGGCGACAAGCTGTAATGCTGATGTTTTTGCCCATGCTGCATCTCAGGTGAAAAAAGCGATTGAAGTGACTCACAAGCTGGGTGGCGAAAACTATGTGTTCTGGGGTGGTCGCGAAGGCTACCAGAATTTGTACAACACCGATATGAAGCGGGAGTTGGATCACTTGGCAAAATTCATGCACATGGCTCATGACTACGCCAAGAGCATTGGCTTTGAAGGTCAGTTTTTGTTCGAACCGAAACCGAAAGAGCCAACCAAGCATCAATACGACTTTGATGTCGCAGCCTGTATGAACTTTTTGCGACAGTACGGATTAGAAGATGTCGTAAAAATGAATATCGAAACCAACCACGCAACATTGGCTGGTCACACAATGATGCACGAAATGGAGTATGCACGCATTCAAAATTCACTCGGCAGCATGGATGCTAATTATGGCGACCTGATGCTGGGCTGGGATACGGATCAGTTCCCGACAGATATTTATCTGACCACGCAGTGCATGTTAGTTATTTTGGAGCAGGGCGGAATTGCACCGGGTGGAATGAATTTTGATGCAAAAGTTCGCAGAGAAAGTTTCGAGCCGATCGATCTGTTTTATGCACACATTGGCGGGATGGATGCCTTTGCCCGGGGAGCAAAAATTGCTGCCCAGATACGCAAAGAAGGCGTACTCAAAGATTTCGTCTGCAACCGTTACTCCAGCTTTGACGAAGGAGTCGGCAAAAAAATCGACGATGGCGATGCAACGTTTGCATCTCTCGAAAAGTACATGCTTGAAAAAGGAGACTCTGCACCCAACGTCAGCGGCCGCCAGGAGTATCTGGAAAACTTGATCAACCAGTATGTTTAAGGGATTCGTGTATTTCTACGGATAGGCCAAATAAACTTCCGTGATTATCCTCTCTTTCTTCTCAGTGCCCTTTGTGTCTTTGTGGTTAAAATCCATGTTTGGGGGTTCAGGAACTGGGGAATGAGCGAAAGTTTTCATTTCAGATGCCGTGTTGATTGTCATCGAGAGGGAATTGCATTGCATCTGGCTTACAATCCGGGCATAATACAAACGCACGGCGACATTCCGCTCTCCTGAGTGAATCTCCTTTTACTCGAATGAGTGCTCCTCTTGGTCTCCAGTAGACCGTTTTCCCCTTTTTTCAGGGGACGCTTTGATTCCCACAAGATTTTCCTTGGAGAAAATATCATGTCTCTGCGGCAGCGAGATCTATTTGAAGATAGCAGTATGAATTTTGGAGATCACCTCGATGAACTCCGAATTTGTCTTATTCGATCATTAATTGGCTTGGTTATTGTTTCCGCCTTTACGTTGAGTTTCGGGGATAAGATGGTCGCGATTGTGCGTGGTCCTATCGATAAAGCGTTGGTGAGACACGGGTTAAGCGATCATAAAATTGATGACCTGGGGACCGAAACGTTCTTCGAGCGGTTCAGTAATTGGTGGAATGAGCCTGATGACCAAGAGAAGCAGGAAGTTGAAGAGCTAACCGCGAAGCTGGAAGGTCAAAAAGTTCAACTCGAAATCCCCGTTGATGAATTTCTCGCTGCCTTGCACAAGGCAGATTCCAAACGCTTTCCCGAACCTGCGAAGAAGCCGGAACCCAAAGAGGGTGCTGAGAAAGAGGAAAAGCCGGAAACGATTCGATTGACCCTGGGAGCCCCCGAGTTTTCCATTTTTCGTGATGTCGTCAAGAAAATAAACCGTCCGGTCACGCTGAATGTTCAGGAAGCGTTTATGACCTACTTAAAGGTTGCAATCGTCTCTGCTTTGATTATTTCCAGCCCGTGGATTTTCTACAACGTCTGGTTATTCGTAGCTGTCGGGCTGTATGCTCACGAAAGAAAATATGTCTATGTCTATGGCACGCTGAGCTTGTTCCTGTTTCTTTCAGGGGTCGTGTTTTGTTTTTATCTTGTGTTGCCATTTGTGCTGGAATTCTTGCTGAGCTTTAATGCATGGCTCGATGTTCAGCCCCAGATTCGACTTTCAGAATGGGTGACATTTGCCGTCTTTTTGCCGCTGATGTTTGGTATCAGTTTTCAGCTGCCAATGGTGATGGTCTTCTTGAATCGCCTGAACATTTTTACGGAAACGGTTTATCGCGAACAAAGAAGAATAGCGATTCTGGTGATCGCTGCATTGTCGATGCTGCTGACCCCGTCCGATCCTTCCAGTATGTTGCTGATGATGTTTCCATTAATATTCCTCTACGAATTTGGGATCTGGTTGTGTAAAATTAACCCGGTTTCTAATCCGTTTGGTGACGACACCGAACCTGAACCAGAAGATTAATGTCCGTAGCTGAGTTATCCTGGTTCAAACTGAGAGCACAGGCATTTGTGCCTGTGTTTAATTCAGATGAGAATAACTGAATTGTTGAAACAAGATGAGAACTTGGTCTGCGAACAGCAGACCCTACTAGTCCAACTAGCGATAAAGGTCAGACATTTAGGCAATGGATT
>JAESQE010000439.1 GCA_016765335.1 Planctomycetaceae bacterium | reverse complement strand
GTTTATTTTCTTAAATATTATACAGTTATTGTTCGATAAATATATGAACAATAACTGGGGATATATTATGAAAACGTTAACTTTATCTATTTCAACAGCACTTATAATTACAGCATCGACTAGTGTATTAGCGGCAAAAGACTTAACAATATATGTTGCACCAAAAAATACACCAGCAAATGAGTATGCAACTACTCTTGCACAAACTGACGGAAGCACAGTCGAACGAAAAATCCATAAAGCATTTATTGCGGCATCATCTCATTTAACCTCATGTGGTAGTTGTACGGTTTCTATTAAACTTGCTCATGGTGAATATGAAGGAAAGGCAAAAGCGGGCCTTTGGATTTTCCCAGATACCATTGCACCTAAGGCAAACTTGAAAATACTCGGTGGGTGGAATGATAATTTTTCTGAACGTGACCCATTCGTAACGCAAACAATATTAAAGGTAAGCCCTAATCGTTCAAGTAATGTATTAACGTTTGAGGGTAAAAAGCACGCATTAAAAACCTTAGTATTGTCCGGTTTGACTATTGATACAACTCCGAGCAATAGCTATGACAGGAAGACAAATTCTATGACAAAGTTTGGATCAAGTACTTTTGATCAGCTGGCTTTTGGATATCTAACAACTGAAAAACTTACTATTGCGGATAATACTTTTGTTGCTGCTGCTGAGGGAGTAGGTGGACCTTTAATTCGTGTAGCAGGCTCTAATCCTGAACTTATTCTAGAAAATAATATATTCTTTAATAATATACATACTTGGGTTGTTGCTTCTCCATCTTCAAATAAGATGTTGAAGAAATATCATGTAAAGGGAAATAGTTTTATTTTGAATTGGCCTTACAATCCAGATCGAACCACTTCTAACCCAGGTACGCTAGAAATTGGAAATAAATATTCAGCAGAACATATCGTTATTGAAGATAATTTGTTTGCTTATAATTATGGTGGTGCAATTTTCCCTCAGTGGGATGATACAAAAGGTCCTAAGATAAGCATTAATAACAACCTGTTTTATGGGAACGGTATGATGTTTGGAACAAACGACCTCTCCTCTGGTGCCGTGGTTGGAAAGTTTGCTGGATCTGGAACGCATAGTGTGTTTTCTGCAGAAGACCTTGAAGATGATTTTAACTGGGATGTATCTGGCAATGTAAGCTTTGACCCCGATTTAGGATTGGGTGTACCAAAAACTAAATCAATCACAGGTACTGGTGAGCGTTCTGAGGCTCAGGCTGAATATGGTGAAGAGACTCAAGAAGATGCTCCACTTGAAGAGGATGCTGTTGTTGCAGAAGAAACATCTAGCGAAGATGAAGGTCTATCAGAACTTGAGGGCTTGATGGCAGGTTTAGAGGAGGGTGCTGATTCTGAAGATGTCACGGAAGATTCTATTGTAGATGATAGTTCAGTAGAAGAGGAAGAAGATGACAATAGTGTTATATCTGGTTTGGATTTGGCGCTTTCTTTAGATACTGGAGGTGATGGTTATAGCATTAGTGGCTATGCCCCTAAGGTTAATCTTAAGGATGGTTTACCTTTTCCTAAAAATCCAGAGGCTCAAAATTATGGCGCAAGTTCTTTGCGTGTAAAAAAATACTAAAGATACTAAGAAAGAAGGTTTTAAATGGTTATTACATCTAAAAAATACATATCAATCTTAGTATCAGTTTCTTTGCTAGGATTTTCTTCTTCAGCGGTTGCTGATGATGCGGCTGAACGCAAGAAGTTAATGAATAGTATTAAGGGAGAGATGAAGAAGGTTGAAAGCCTTCTTAAGCAAGTCCCAAAAGACAGAGATGCAAGAAGCATTTCTCGTATTCCTGCATTACTTTCTGAGGTCTCCAAGGATGTTGTAAAGCTAGCGCCAGTAAGTAGTGGCGATCGTGATGCTGAGGAAATTGTAAAGAAGTATCCTAGTGTAATAAAAGACTTTAACAGTGCTCTTGGTGACCTTAAGACAGCTAAGCTTAATCAATATAAGTTAGATCCTGTAGATAATGTCTGTACAAAAATTAATGAAGATCTTACCGAAGAAGTTGATGATATGGTTGCAGATGGTGATCCTGATGATGCAGATAAAATAGAAGATGCAGCAGATGACATGGCGGATGATGTTGAAAAATTGATCAAAGATTCAGCTAAGTTGTACCAGAGTACGGATAGTATTTTAAGAGATGCTAAATCTTTTTCTTATCGTAAGGGGCTTTGGAATGGGCCTGAAAAGCTTTTAGATTCAGCTGCAGATGCAATTAAAGATCATATGAAAGGTGCAATTAAAGATATTGATGAAGTATGTGAGCCTTTAACTGATGGCGAAAAACTTCCTTATATTGAAGAGGCTATTGAGCAACTTGAAGATATTGATGTTGCAGCAGAGAAGTTTATTGAAGATGGCGAGAAGTGGTTTGAGAAAACACGTATTATATTTAGAACCAGTTGTGATGCACAAGTTAAGATTAGAAAAGCATATTGTGGAGGGGATTATGAGACAGGAGAAAATCCTGATCTTGCCGCGTATAACAAAGTAGCAAATAGTGAAGCTACATTTGTTGTTAAAAAATTAATTCCTTTATTGAAGCACCAGTATAGTGGTTTGGAAAGGCGTGGAGAAAAACTTTATGACCGTGCAAAGGACAAAGAAGTTAAACGTATATTGGATAATATGGCTAAGAGGAAAAGAGGTCTTGATGCACTTGTTAAGGAAGATCATTTAAAAGGTAGTCGTAGCCCTAGTATACAGACTTGGATTAACTACGGTAAAACGATGCATAAATCACTAGAGAGTAAGTATAATTGTGACCTTAATGATGTGGCTATTCCAGGTACTAAAAAACGTCCTGATTGTGTTTCTGCTAAACGTTGTGAGATTCTTGAATTTAAGCCAGAGACACCTAGTGCGGTGAGTGCTGGTATGGATCAGGTTGCAGGATATGAAGCCTTTTTTACAAATGTTATTGAGACTAGAGTTGAGCTCATTATGAAGGAAAAAGATCATGATACTATTTCAATTGGCGATGTAAAAAAAGATCCTTTGTTAAAGGAGCTATATGAAAGTAAATGTTTAAGTCGTCGTGGAAATTTAAAAATGGAAATTGACGTTATTACATATAGTCGTTGTGATAAAACTCCGTTGAGCTGTCTTGAAGCTGATTAGTAATGTCTTTAAAAATTTTCTGACCTCAAATTAATAAAAATAAAACTTTTTAATTGCCATAAC
>JAESQE010000438.1 GCA_016765335.1 Planctomycetaceae bacterium | reverse complement strand
ATAAATTCTCTTTCGGTTGAATCGGTGTGATCCGACCAAATCGGAATCGAGAAAGCAACTTTCAGGCTTGCGGTGTTACTGCTTTTATACACGGCTGATAAATGGACATCGCTGATATTGGTTGGGTCAGATCTTTCGCCTTGGCTCAGGTCGTATCCGTTGCCGTGGAAGTAGTCACGATGAGCAAAGTTTTTGCCAATGCTTTCGTAAACTTTCTTCATTTGCGGATCTTCGTAGTAGGGGTAACGCGCAACCTGTATTCCCTTCGCATCGCAGATGAACCTGCTGGCAGCTTGAGTTGCTTGCTGATGTAGTCGTGATTTTTCTGTTAGCCAATCCTGGAGATCGCCACCTGGGCCGAATTGATCGGGTTCCATGCGGTCTGCGAGTTCGTGGTGTAGAAGTTCTGCACTGGATTCGATTTCAAGAACTCGCCAGGCATCGTTGATTTTCAGAGCCATCGCTGTTGCAGCCGATCGAGCAGCCGATTGCAAAGAACGATTTTGCATGAGGTTCGCCTGTTCTTTTGCCAAGCTTTCATTGATGGCCAGATTTCTCATCATGACCGCAGAAACGGATGTGATCAGAATGATCATCGCCACGCTGCTCATCAGAATCTGAGAAACACCTCGGTGTCTGCGCATCAGTCGGGCAAAGCGGCGTGAAAGAGGTTCTGTGTAAGCATCGACCTCTTCGTCAGCAAGATACCTTTCCAAGTCGCGTGCCATCTGTGCTGCACTTTGATAGCGGTCTTCAGGGCGAAGCGACATCGCCTTGAGGCAGATTGCTTCGAGAGCTTTGGAGACCCAGGGGCTACAACTTGTTGGCTTGGGAAAATTTCCCTGAATAACCAGTTCTCGAGTTTTAGGAAGCGAAAATTCTGGCGGGAAAGCGGATTGACCAGTCACAATGCGATATAACGTTGCCCCCAGGCAGTAGATGTCAGAGCTGGGGCCGACTTCTTTCTGTGAGTGCTGTTCGGGACTCATGTAAATGGGCGTACCGCCAGTAGATGCGTTTTGATCTGTGTCAGACTGTGGGTTCAGGGATTCTTCTCCGGCAGATTTTGCTTTGCCATCACTGCCAACATATTTTGCACAGCCCCAATCGAGCACAACGGTTTCGCCATACTTTCCCATCATGATATTTCCGGGCTTGATATCACAGTTCACAATCCCGCGATTGTGAGTGTATTCAATGGTATTGCAGACACTCACAAAAGAAGAAAGCAACTTGCGAAATTCCACGGACTGTTCGCCAGTGTGTGGCTCTTTTTTTATCTGGGAATGAAAGGCTTCGATTCGCTGTTGCAGCGTTTGGCCTTCTACCATTCGCATCGCATAAAAAGGGACGCCATTGTCGGTGTAGCCGAATCCGTGGACAGGAGCCACTCCCGGATGATCGAGTCGGCTGGTGATTTCTGCTTCAATACGAAACCGTTGAACATCCAAAGGGTTGTTTCTGCGTCGTTTGCGAACAAACTTGATTGCAACATTTCGATGCAACTGCTGATCGAATCCACGAAAGACAATTCCTAAACCGCCATGTGCGTGGTAATTCAGCTGGTTGATGTGCGATTTCCAGTCGAGATTCTGACAGGGGGGAGCTTCAATAAACGCTTGATTATGAACAGGCTCTGACGAGGATTCTACATCAAGCATGTTGCCATCAATTTGAGCAATAAGATTCGTCTTTGTGATAAAATTTGCAAGCAGGTGAAGATGATCTTTGCAGATGATTTCTGGAATCGGATGGGAGCCTCGCTCGACAGCATCCTCCCAGTCATCCAGCAAGATATCGAGAGTTTCTTCATCGGTCAAAGGGGAATCGTTTTGCGTCATATCTGTCAGGGGTTTCGACTATCTTCAACAGGGACTAGAAGGTAATTATAAATGGCTGCCGCAGCTGTATGCCGTAGCTGTATCCCGCTGTTACGTGCCGGGGATACTGTTGCCCATTTTTTCAGCGAGCTGAAGTTTCGCGTCTCGCCAACGTCGTTTGACTTGCCGAACACTCAGATTGATGAGCTTAGCGGCTTCGTCTTGTGACATTTCATGATACCACAGCAGGTCGAACATTTCTTTGCTGTCATCAGGAAGGCTCTCAATCATTTTATGCATTTCGGTCCACTCTGCAACTTGGCGAGGGTTGTTTGTCATCTCGCCAACATCCAGCGGAGAAGCTACAAAACTATCGCCAGGAGACTGGGCAGGCATCGTTGCATGATTCGCCCCAGTACCTAGCGGTCCTTGGTAATGACGAGCCAGATCCAGCAGTGTCTCTCGAATTTTCTTTGCAGCCAGTCGAAAGTAGTGACGTGCGTCGTTCAGTTCGACATCCTTTAATGCTTCGTACAACTTCAGCGATGCGTTCTGGCAAATGTCCTCGGTCTGTTCCCAGCGACCAACCCCTGGGTAGGAATCTTTAATGCGGTGTGTCAATCGGAGCAACCGGTCGCAGGTCATATTTAACAGCTCGCCCCGTGCCGTCGAATCGCCATTGTTTAATCGCTGGATGCATTCTTCCAAACGCACGGTGCCAGTTGATTGATCAGACATGGAATAATCCTTCGGGCGATATGGCGATTAAAAATCTGTCGAAAACGTTTTGGAATAAAAAAAGGGCCGACGCATCTTGATGATGCCATACAAAGAAACATCTCTAATAGGAATCTCTATTAATTCAAATGGGGCACAGACATTCCTGTCTGTTTCGTTTGAGCCGGCCTTAATTTAAGGCAGACAAGAATGTCTACCCTCCGTTCGCAATGTCTTTTTGAATTAATAGAGGTTCTCTAATAGTATTTCCCGTTACTGATACAATTTCCAGTCAGATACTCAGAATAACCACCAATGTTGATGATAATTTCGAACTGGATTTATGCGTATAGTTCTTGTACTGCTTTTCCTTTGCCGTCTTGTGTGACGTAGAATGGTCGGTCTTCGGTGAGAAATCCTGTGCGAGGACCAATGCCCATGGCAGTCATGATGGTGGCGTGCAGATCCATGACTGAGACGGGATTTTCGACTGCAAGTAGTGGGCGTTCATCAGCTGTCTTGCCGTAAAGGAAGCCCGATTTCATACCGCCACCGAAGGTCAGCACACTGGTTCCTCCGGTAAAGTGGCGATGTAATCCATAATGTTTCGGTTCGTTGACTGTATCAACTTTGAAAGTTGCCTGATCGTTTGCATTCGAACCTGGCCTACCTTCAATCAATGCATCGCGGCTGAATTCCGAAGCGATCACAACCAAAGTTCTGTCAAGTAATCCCTTCTGTTCCAAATCGAGGATTAATTGTGCAATTGGTCGATCAATTTCGCTGTGCAGGCGAGAGACTGTTTCGTGACCATTAGCGTGCGTATCCCAGTGCAGAAACGGTACGTACTCTGTGGTGACTTCGACAAATCTTGCCCCCGACTCAACAAGCCGTCTTGCTAGCAGGCAACCCCGACCAAAACGCCCGGTGTCGTATTTTTCTCTGCTTGCTTGAGGTTCGAGTGTAATATCGAAGGCCTCTTTATCTTTCGAGCTGAGTAAGCGATAGGCGTTATCAACCGAACGCATCAGCGACTCCTGTTGGTAATCGCTGATGTATTCTCGTTGTGGGTTTTCCTTAAGTAGTTTTTTGAATAGCTGATTCCTTCGCGAAAATCTTTCGCCTGTCATGCCTTGAGGAGGACGCACGGACTCAGCTGCTTTTTCTGGATAAGGTAAATTCATCGGGCCGAATTCACTACCAAAGAAACCCGCAGTGGTGAACGCTTTGAGTTCTTCCTTTTCACCAACTCCTTCGAGCCGCTGACCAATGTTGATAAAGGCAGGCATGACCGGGTTGCGTGGGCCTAGAACTTTAGCCATCCAGGCACCAAGATGTGGACAGGCAACAGTCTGTGGGGGAACATACCCAGTATGCCAATGATATTGATGACGCGAATGAAGTATACTTCCCAAATCTGGTTGTACGGCTGATCGTATCAACGTTGCGCGATCCATCACGGCTGCGATGTTTTCAAGACCTTTGCATATCTTGATGTTATCCACCGCAGTATCGATAGCTGGAAATGTACTAAGCATATCGCCAACGGGCAGTCCGACTCGATAGGGAACATATCTTTTAGGATCAAAAGTATCAGGTGCAGCCATTCCTCCACCCATCCAAATTAGTATACAGGAATCTGCTTTGGCTGGCGGTTGCTGAATCGCTTCTTCTGGTTTACCCGAGTCACCTAAAATCTGTTGTGGTGCTCCCATCATCCATGTCGCAGCACTAGCCAGGGAAAGTTCCTTAAGGAACTTTCTGCGTTCGATCGTTTCGAGCAGATCTTTATTAGCGAGCGATTCAGTTTCGTTTTTCTTACGACGACTCATGCTTGGACTTTCAGGGTAATGGATCTTTTGAACAGGTTGGCTGTGGTTCATGAGGCCAAATAACAGGATTGTTTTTTGTGTGTCACATCAATTTATACTTGGCGAGTATTAGATGTTTATCTAATTTGTTATATTGTAGTGTAGTGTGACTTGGTGTTGAAGCAATTAATTGGATAAGTTAGATATAGATTCTTTGTATTTTTATTTTGGCGAGCGGCGTGGAATTCTTCACTTTGCTCCTGTGGATTTGTCGCAGGGTGCTACAATGAAGCTGCATGCAACGGTGTTTAGATGTAATATTGCTATGATCGAGCGATGTGCGTGCGACGAAATTAGCACAGAAAAATGCTCAGGAGATCTGGGGAGTATAGGTTTGATGCGATCAAAATTAGTTCTATTTCTGATCTGTTTCTTGGTAATAACGTGCCTTGGTTCAGTCGGTGTAAATGCTGAAGAAAACCGAGTTGGTCCTGATGCAAAAAAGTTACAGCAATTGCGTCAGCGTGGAGTTAGCTATCTGCGAACTCAGCAACATGAAGATGGCAGTTGGAGTTCCTCTAAGGTGCTCGGCTTCACCGCGCTGGCAACCACGGCACTGATTGAAAACGGAATCTCTCCCAAGGATCCTGTCGTTGTTCGAGCCATCGATTATCTGTTGAAGTACGAACAAAAAAATGGAGGCATCTATCATCCCGAAACTTTGCATCGCAATTACGAGACATCAATTATTTTGATGGCGTTGGTCGAGGCAAATCGAAATGGGAAATACAACAAGCAATTTACCAATGCCCAAAAGTTTCTCAAAGACTTACAGTGGGATGAAGGCGAAGGGTTAACAAAGGATGATCCCGGTTATGGCGGGGCAGGTTATGGCTAGCATTCTCGCCCCGATCTTTCGAACACACAGTTCCTGCTTGAAGCGTTACACAAGTCGGGACTTTCTGTCGATGATCCCGCTTTTCAAAAAGCAATTGTTTTTGTTTCCCGGTGTCAAAATCTGGACTCCAAACACAATAAAACTCCATTCGCTTCGCGGATAAATGATGGCGGCTTTTATTACACACCAGCTGCGGGCGGAAGTTCGCAGGCAGGCAATACAGCTGCGGGCGGACTTCGGTCTTATGCCAGCATGACTTATGCAGGATTGAAAAGTTTTATCTATGCCGGGTTTTCTAAGGATGATCCGCGTGTTGTTGCAGCAATGAAATGGATTAGCCAGCACTATTCTTTCGATGAAAACCCCGGACTCGGCAAACAGGGTTTGTTTTACTATTACCACGTTGTTGCAAAAACTCTTTCTGTGCTTGGTGTCGAAAAACTCAAGACAGCAGATGGAGAATTGAGAGATTGGAGAAAAGATCTTGCAACGACACTTGAAGATCAACAAAGAGAAGATGGTTCCTGGGTTAACGAAGCTGATCGTTGGTACGAAAGTGATCCCGTTTTGGTTACTTCGTATGCACTGTTAGCTTTAGTTTATTGTGAACCACTGCCAGCCACTGGTTCACAAAAGTAATCGTTTGGATTTCCATCATTAAGACGGTCTGTTCATGAAAAATAAAATTTGTAGTATTGCAACTAGCGTTAAATGGGAGACAGTTTAATGATATTTGGAATATGACTTCCTGGCGACTTACCCAACGTAGCCGGTATCAAACAGGAGAGATTTGAATAAGCCACGGAGGCACAGAGGTCACAGAGAAAAAACCAAGGCCGTCTATCTT
>JAESQE010000437.1 GCA_016765335.1 Planctomycetaceae bacterium | reverse complement strand
TGCGAAGCCAAGAGCAAAACCAGAACAGACGACAAAAAACGCCAGGCGCAAGAAGGTTTCATATCAGTTCCCAATCTCCTCAAAGAAGAGTCAGATCATTTAAGGCGTATTACTCGTCCGCAGCCAGCATCCATGAAGCCAGATCAAGAGAATACTCACAGATTTCTTCGGGCTTAAAGTAAATCTCAATTTCACGAGCAGCAGCTTCCGGGCTATCACTACCATGAATGAGATTCATCTGGCGAGACGATCCAAAGTCTCCTCGAATGGTTCCCGGTGCAGCATCGCGACCGTTTGTACTTCCCATCATACCACGCATCACAGAAATCACATCAGGCCCCTCGACAACCAACGCAATCACAGGTGAGGCGGTGATAAAAGATTCCAGATGCGGATAGAAAGGCTTCTCGACATGTTCTTCGTAGTGCTGTATCGCTAACTCAGGGGTGACCTGGAGCATTTTCAGGCCGATGATTTTGTAACCCTTTTCTTCAATTCGGGTAATAATCCGACCGACAATTCGGCGTTGAACGGCATCGGGTTTACAAAGAATAAGTGATCGCTGCGTAGCCATGTTTCTTCCTGCTTTTCGTTTTGTGTAATCGTATGTAATAAAATATGTAATACGCATTCGCGTAATTGTTCGCGCGTTGGATGTTCCCTTAACCCCTTGTCAATACAAGGCCACGGGCAAGGGCATTACGCAAGTTTTCATTGAGATTCGTAAACTCTCAAAATGACGATTCAGAGAATTGTCACAAACCTTCTATTGAGCCAGCATCATGTCGACAAAGTCATCGAACAAATACCTGCTATCGTGAGGCCCAGCTGAAGATTCTGGATGATATTGCACCCCGAACACAGGCAACGTTTTGTGCCTGATCCCTGAGACCGTATTATCATTTAGATTCAGATGTGTCACCTCAACATCTTCAGGTAGTGATTCCTCAGAAATGGCAAAGCCGTGATTCTGACTGGTCACCTCTACTGCACCGCTGGCTTTGTTAATGACCGGCTGATTGGCTCCACGATGTCCAAATTTCAGCTTGTAGATCTCGCCACCAAAAGCCAGGCTAAGTAATTGCTGCCCGAGACAAATTCCAAAGATCGGTTTTTTCCCAATCAAATCTTTGATTGTTTGAATCGCATAATCTAAAGGCCGGGGATCGCCAGGGCCATTAGAAAGGAAGACTCCATCAGGATTCAAATCCAATACTTCCTGAGCCGTTACTGTTCCCGGCACAATTTTCACCTCGCAACCAGATTCTGTCAGATGGCGAGCAATATTCCATTTCATGCCATAATCGATCGCAACAACCAAAGGCTTTTTATCGCCCAGCTTCCGCGAAGGCAAATTCGCAGGAGTTCGAGCCAGTTCTGCAAGCCCTTGCGTCCAGTCGCTGTTTTCTGATGGCATGACCTCTTTGACATAATCGTGACCAACAAGAGCTGGGCTGTTTTTTGCCTTTTCAATCAGCGAAGCATCATCCAGATCAACCGTTGAAATCACGCCCGTCATCGCTCCTTGCGTCCGGAGCCTGCGGACCAACGCTCGTGTGTCGATACCTTCAATGCCAATCACGCCGTGCTCTGCTAAATAGTCGGACAACGAATGTGTCGCCCGGTAATTACTCGGAATCCGGCAAAGTTCTCGACAAACAAAGCCCTTGAGTGCGGGGCGAGAACTTTCGATATCTTCAGGATTGATGCCATAATTCCCAATTTGAGGGTAAGTCATCACCACAATTTGACCGCAATAGGAAGGATCAGTAATGATTTCCTGATAGCCAGTCATGCTGGTGTTAAAGACCACCTCACCAAATGATTCGCCCTCTGCTCCAAAGGCTGTCCCGGTAAAGACTGATCCATCAGCCAAAGCAAGTTTCACACATTTTGACATTACTTACCCGTCTGTCTCGTTAAAAAAGTCGTCTGAGTGATTCAATTGATACGCAATCGCGTATTTGTTTGCGCGTTGAAGATTTCCTAACCTGTTGCCAGCGTCAGGCCACACACGATGCCTGCCGGTGTTAAATGGGAATCTACTTAATACGATTTTTACCAGACCGCAGACCAAAAAAAAAGTTCGACCACACAGTAACCTGCATGGTCGAACAAAACTAATCAAATAAATCCTAAATAAGCTCGAATCTTACATGTCTCGTGTCAATGTGAAATCTTCGAATTTCATTGCCTGGGTTCCGTCGTCTTTCATTGCGGTGAAGAACTCAGCAATCAGACGATAGAAGTGAACTTTTCGAATTGAGTAGAAATTGTGCTTGCCATCTCGGCGAGCTTCAATCAAACCTGCAACTCGCATCAAAGCCAAGTGATGGCTTACTGCTGGTTGAGATTGCTTCAATCGATCGCACAATGCAGTCACATGTAATTCACCTGCTTTGTTCAAATACATCTAAATTCGCAGACGTGTTTCGTCAGCGAGCAACTTGAAGGATTGAACCAAATCCTTCTCCAACTGTTCGTTAATGTCTGTTTCCATTGGAGTTCTGTCTCGTAACAACGGAGCAACTTCTGTCTTTTCTGCCTCTGAAACTGGAGTAATCATTTTTTCTCATTCTTTCTTTGCTCTAATTATAGCTGAGCAACCGCATAAATTTTTAAGAGGAGCATCCTCTTATATTTTCAAATCATCATCAAAGACTGCCGATCAACTGGTCTTACCAGCTAGTCGGGCTACAAAAAAAAGAACTCACTTGAGTTCGTTTCCACAGCGGGATCTTACTCGTTCCGATAAATAAAATCCACGCATCAATATGCGTCAGAATGTCACATCAAATTAATAGCATCCCAACGCCTGATCGTCTGCTAAAAGTTTGAAGCAGATCGATAGCTGCATTATGACTACAACAAGTTTCATGTCAATATGTGCTTATTGGTAACTTGGGGGATTCACAGATCAAAAACGATTTGACACTATAAACAAAGGGGTTATTTATTTTCTCAAAAATTATTTTCCATTCCCGCCTTGCTACCTCAATGCTTTTTAGCAGAAGTATACCGGTACATATTTGGGATTTCCGGCTCAAAGAGACCAACATGATTAAATGGAACTAAGCATTTCCTCATCGTTAAAATAAAGTTTTCGACAGCTTGTTTAGCCTCGCGGCTTTGCTCTTTGGGTAAATTTCGCAAATCCGCAAACAATTGGTGTACTAACTCCACGAAATCAGCTTCAGATGCACAGAGAAAATCAGGGGAATCGCAGCGATCCTGTTGATATTTTTTCTCATATGTGGTCGCAGCTGCAAAATAGAGCATTGTCCAAGCTGTAAAAAGTGAAAAATTGGCCAAGGACTCATAACAGCCTGCTACCAGAAGATCGATCAATCGGAATTCGTCAATCAAACATTGCGAATATTGCTTCAGGGAATCAACTTGCTGCTGGCCCGATTCCGAAAAGAGAATCCTGCTCAGCTTTTCAACACCAGATAACGTATGAGCAATTCCGGTACTATGAAGCGGATCGATGAATCCGGCCGAAAAAGGCAACGCTGCCCAATCAACCCCCGAAGCACATGCCCGCAGTCTTTGTAATCGCCCACTGCGATAAACATGACCAGGAAACGGGGCCAGTTGAGCCTGTGAAAGTAAGCCCGCAAGACTAGGTTTCGATTCAAGCAAGCAAGCCCACGCCTGCTCGGGGGTTCCAGCCTTTATCTTTTCATTGAAACCGCCATGCGAAACAAAGCCGAGACTTGTTAAGCCATTTTCAAAACGCAACTGCCACATCCAACCATCGTGAAACAGGTGATGCACAGCAGAGTCATCACTAGGAAAAGGATGTTCCTTACAGCTCTCATCAAAATTTCCCAGCCATTTTCTGGTCGGTGCCACATGGTCCCAGT
>JAESQE010000436.1 GCA_016765335.1 Planctomycetaceae bacterium | reverse complement strand
CGGAGACACAGAGGCCACAGGGAAAAAAACAGATGGACCTTATGTCTTCACAAATCGATACAGTAAATCTCTTGAATTTAATTGATTGTACTAGTTCTATTTTTCAACTCTGTGTTCTCTGTGTCTCCGTGGTAAAATAAAATCGATCCGTTTTCGTTTGTTCCCAATTGGGATATCAAAAAATTCTACCCCAGTGACTGTCATTTAACGGTAGTTGGACTACTACATGAGTATTCGAAAGTCGTTGAATGAGGCTGAACTCCGGGGCTTTTTAAAAACAGTTTGATTACCCAAGGTAGGCTCTAACCCCTTCTAACTCCCCCTTCGTAAGGGGGAGAACCAAATCTTAGAGCTTCTCCTTAATATCTCTGGAGCCTCTGGGCGTGACTGAACCTAATTCCTCACAATGTGTTAAAGCAGCTTTCATTTGGGATGGCGTGTCTTCTGTTCCATTAGAAGACGCCTATCTGATCTGGAATCAGGGCGTCATTACCGACGTGACCACCACCCCGGTTGCGGACGCAATTGATCTGGAAAATGCTGCGATCATTCCTCCTTTGGTCAATGCACACACTCACTTGGAATTTAGTCATTTACAGCATCCGATAACACCTGCGATCCCCTTCACGGGCTGGATTGGCCAGACGATTGCAGAGCGGGCAGGCAACCAAAACGTTCAACGGTCAATTGAGCTGGGAGTCAACGAATCTACAAAATCTGGCGTGGCCATGCTCGGGGAAATCGTCACGCATTCTCAATTGGAATACACAGCAAATCCAACAGGAACTTCTTTGCTGCTGTTTCGTGAATTGATTGGACTGACTCCCGAAACGGTCAAAGAGCAAACAGAAATTGTATCAGGTTTTCTGGAGCGTTATCGTCATCAACATCCACTGGGCTTAAGCCCGCATGCCCCTTATACAGTGAGAATGGATCTGTTGCAGCAATGCATTAAGTGGGCCTGTGATTTCAATTTGCCTCTTACGATGCATCTTGCGGAAACGCAGGCTGAACTCGATTTCATGAAGTCTGGAACTGGAGAACTGGTCGAGATGCTGACTCGGTTTGATCTTTGGGATTCGCAAATGATTGAAGCCGGGACAAGACCGCTCGATTATCTCCGTCTATTATCCCAAGCTCCTAGAACATTGCTGGCGCATGGCAACTACTTCAGTGATGAGGAAATTGATTTCCTGTCAGACCAGCCAGAAATGTCTGTTATTTATTGTCCTCGGACACATGCCTTTTTTCAGCACAAAAATCACCGCTGGCGAGAAATGCTTCAAGCCGGAATTAATGTCGCATTAGGAACTGATGGCAGAGGCTCCAGTCCCGATCTTTCAATCTGGAAAGAGATGCAATTTCTAGGAAGAAATGCATCAGCCAGTCAGGCAGCAGAAATTCTTCGCATGGGAACGGTTAACGGATGGCGAGCCTGTGGAGATCATGTTAGTATCGAAGCAGGTCAACGAGCCTGTTGGACCGTGATTCGTTCACCAGCTGATAGCCGTGGTCGGTTTACTGGTTGGGAAAATTTACTCGGGCCAGACACTCAAGCCGAAACCGTGAACTACGCCGGGCAATGGATGCCTGGTTGGTGGCACACAGACTCAGAATCATCAAATTGTGATCCTCAGAAATAAACATCCAGACTCAATACAACTTGTTTCCAGATTTTCTTACTCCAAATATAAAGGTTTTCTCGAATGCCTGTATCTTGCCGTTTTATTGGAAGTTGTTTTTTACTTACCTGTTTCATGATTCTTGCAGGCACCGTAAGTTCTTCTTCAGTGATTGCCGAAAAGCCTGCTGCCGAAAAGCAGGACCAATGTGCCAAGTGGATTCCGTTATTTGATGGCAAGTCGCTTAAAGGTTGGACGAAAACCAAATTTGGTAGCGAATCTGAAGTGCTGGTTGAAGACAAAACGTTGATCATCGAAATGGGTGCCCCTATAACTGGTGTCACCATGACAGCTGAGGCGTTCAAGCCACTTCCTCGAATCGATTACGAAATGAGGCTCAAGGCTAAACGTGAACTGGGGGGCGATTTTTTCGTCGCATTAACTTTTCCAGTCAATGACAGCTACTGCTCTTTGATACTGGGTGGCTGGGGAGGCAGCGTTGTTGGCCTTTCTAATCTTGATGGCAGCGACGCTTCTGAAAATGAATCAACGACCTATCATCGATTCAAAAATGGCGTCTGGTACGATGTCCGTCTGGAAGTGACGAAGGAAAAGATTCAGGTTTGGCTCGACAAGGAAAGTGTTATCGAAGTTGATATCGCTGACAAAGATATCTCAACACGTATCGAAATGTCGCTTTCGCATCCCATCGGTCTTGCCACTTTTGAGACCACTGCACATATCCAGGATTTCAAAGTCAGGTCACTACCTAAAAAGAAATAAGGCAGTCGTGACGGTGAATCGTTGCAACATCTGCGAACTGAATATGCTTCAAATAAACATCATCAGAGGACGATTGTCACAAATTTCTGTTGTGGCGATCTGCACCTGACTTCTCTTTTCTGGCTTTCGATCCAACTCAATCGATCCTGCTGTAACGATTAGATTGGTTCTACTGCCAAACTGGCAACCATTTGGTGCAGTTTCCGGCTTTGATGCTCAGTGTTTTTTTATCAGGCATGTCTTGTGCGAGTCATACCAAACTCAAGAAGAAACTGCGCTGCGTGATCAATCCTGGCCTTGTACTGACAAGGTCACGGAAAATGACTTAACGCAAGTATTCGTTGAAAATGGTATTACACTAGAGAAGTCAGGGATAGAACGTTGAAGTTAACAGAAACTCTTGATATTTCCACGCGCATGATGGCTCGGGCAGGACATCTTCTTAACGGAGAAAGCTTGGTCAAAGATCAGGCCCTGCACAGTTATTGGATCTATTCGCGTGACATGGCAAATAACTGGCTACGGAATATGGCGATTTGCCAGAAAGTTCTTTCTCAGGCCAATCCTATTCGATCTCGTCAATGTTGGCTCGAATACGAACCGGATCTACAAGAAATTTTGCGAGCTGACATTCTGCATCGAACCTGGTACACGATCCTCAAGGCAAGCGATGCTCAGAAGAATGTTTGCCATTGCGAGCCGATTGCTCGCAGCGTGCTCGCTCATCAAATGCAAGTAAGGACTCGTGCCCT
>JAESQE010000435.1 GCA_016765335.1 Planctomycetaceae bacterium | reverse complement strand
TTTGAGAAAATTTAAATCAACATCTACCAAACATTCTGGGCTGACACGAAGGAGAAGTGATATGCATCGCATTCCACGCATGCACACAGGTCATCAAACTCGAACATCCGGATTCACCTTAATCGAACTTCTGGTCGTGATTAGCATCATTGCCCTGTTGTCGGCTTTGCTGATGGGTGGGATCGGGGCGGCTCGGCTGGCGGTCGCCAATGCCCAGGCGAAGACTGAAATTAGCAGCCTGAGCACAGGATTGGCTCAGTTTCATTCCGAATTTGGAATGTATCCGCCCAGCAGTATTACGTTGTACGAGGCGTCCAGTGACTGGGGAGCAGACATTCGTAGCAAATCGTTAATTAGAAAACTTTGGCCTGATTTTAACTTCGGTATTGATCGGGACATTAATGGAGATGGCAATACGACGGATGTTTTTAACCTGGATGGACGAGAATGCCTCGTGTTTTTCATTGGAGGCATGATGAAAGGGGGAGGAGCAATTGGCTTTTCCAAGAATCCATCGAATCCGTTCAGCACCGCTGGGAACAATCGGATTGGACCATTTCACGAATTTGTTGTGAATCGATTTGTGGATACTGATGGCGATGGTGCTCAGGAATATCTTGATACCTACTCGGGTCAGGTGACTCCCATTTTGTATGCCAGCAGTTACGACGGGCGAGGCTATCGTAATTCTGAATTCTTCTCGAACCCAGCTGTCTCTACCGATTTATTAGCAAACGGAATTTATCGCCAGACCGGTTCAACTGATATCGGCCCCAGGATTCCCCATCCCCTGAGAATAGAGAATCTTCCCGAAACATTGTAAGCCTTATCAGGAAGTTCCAATCCTTTGGTAATCTGAGAAGTCACAAATACCACTGGTGGGATAAGTAATAAAGGAATCCACATAAACAAGTAGAAGTAATTGACCCAAAGATCGGAAATGAAAATCAAATTTATTGTCATTTCAGGAAGAGCGACCCCAAATCCGATGAAGATCTCTTTAAACTTGGGGATAATGAAATACATGATAAAACCAGTGATGCCAAACGCAAAACACAAGACTATACTGAGATAGAACATGATGGATTGATAATCACGTATCACTTCTATTGGTCGGCGTTCAATACTTTCCAAAGCTGCATCCAAAGACTCATCCAGGGTTCCAGTTTCGCTGCCCAAATGAATTGCCAGTCGGCCTTGTTCGGGGATGAGAATTCGGTACTTGTCAATCGCATCTGCCAACGTGGTCCCTTCCTGAAGGGTATCAGCCAAATCCAGCAGGAGCCTGCGACTTCTTCCGCGTGCTTCCCGCCCTTGCGATTGAACAAGTTCAGCCAGCGGCATTTCGTGCTTGATCGCAGTGGCAATAATCCACAGCATCGCCACACGATTTGCTACCCGGCGAGATGTAACCAAATAGATTACAATCGCAATGGCTGCAATGGCCGTGAACCAAAAGATCACCGATTGGAACAACGCATAGATTGTTAAAAAAATCCACCACATTATGTTTTTCAATCAGACTGAAAAATAGGTATGTAAAGGTTAAGAAAGATCATTCATTAATTGGATGAGTGGGAGAAACAGTCCGATGACTGTAAAACAAAACACCAAGCCAGTTCCCAATGCGATCACCGGTTCGGTGATCGCGATAATACGAGCTGCCTCGATTTTGGCACGGCTTTCGTACATTTCCCCCAAAGCGTGCAAGGCCCGGGCGAGAAATCGAGAATCAGATTCCCATTGAACAGCTTGCAACAGTTCTGAATGCAACCCTGGTATGTTGCCAATCGTATCACGCAAAGACTGTCCAGCTTCCAGTTCTGAGGCCCAGTCTTTTGTCACTTTCATGATCAACGCATCTCCCGAAGATTCCCCGGAAAGCACAAGCGATTCCGACAGCGGGACTTCATTCTCTGTTAAAAAACCAAGGGCATGTGTAAACCGAGCCATCGAAATCGCCTGCAAAATGCGACCAAACAACGGGATATGTAATTGGATATAACGCCGAGTCGATCTCGAAAAAAGACGAGAGAGAAGCATCGAGGCAACAACCCCAAGAGCACTGCCAATGAATAGCCATCCGCCGTAAATTGTTACCAAATCAGAAACCCCTACCAAAGCTACAGTCATAAAGGGAAGATCGATTCCAAATCCATAATAAATGTCTTTGAAATCGGGAACAATAAATACCATCAAAGCAATAAACAAACTGGTTGCCAAGGCAAACAGAATGGCTGGATACACAAAACTGATTGTCACTCGCCCACGCAGCGAAGAAAGTGATTTGATGTATGTCACATACTGAGTCAAAGCTTGCCCGGCATCTCCTGTCCGAAGACCAGAGCGAATCACTGCGACCAAATCTGCCGGTGCTCCTTGAGATTCAACCGCATCATCCAGCGTTTGCCCCTGTTCCAATTTCGTGGCGAGCTGCTCAAACTGTCTGCGAACCTTGCCGCCTCCGAATAAACTGAATTTCTGAATCTCATCCCCCAGAACACGCAAGCCCTCTTCCAAAGGAACACCGCTGGTGGTCAATTCAGAAAGATGGGCAGCCAATTCCTCCGAATCGTTTCGGCTCAATCTTTCAGAACCGTGTTGCGGATCAATCTGTTTTAAGTCTTCAATGGTCCCCAAAGCCTGCAACTCCATACGAGCTGCCTGCTCATCAGCTGCGACAAGTTCTCCTTGCAGGTGCTGACCAGTTGAGTCGATTCTGATGTAACGAAAACGTGGCATAATTTCTTCTTTGACAAAAACCTTGGCGAGCCGGGCCAATAATGGCCATGGTAAATCTGCTCAGCCAATATCGCGTAACAGTTGTGTGAAGGGATAAAAAATCGTCAAAACATAAAACAAGGTGGCTCCTCCGCCAATGAAGACCAGAAACAGAAACGGCGCCAGAATTTTCAACCATTCGGTCGCAGTATCAGCTCGTCTGCGGTACATCTGAGCTGCATAGTGCATCGGACGTCCGACTTTCGAATCGCCTATTCCCAGCTTCATCAACCACTCTAAAAATGGCGGAAGATTTGCTTTGTTATCGATAGTTGCATTGGAAGCCTCAGAGGATTGAATCAGTAGTGCATCGCCGCTGGCCCGGGCAGAAATCTGAAATGCCTGAGCGAACGGGACTTGCTGTTCCATCATCGTTGACATTAATTCGGTAAAGTTCGCCAGGCGATGCAATCGCAAAATATGAGAGACACCGGGAACCAGTCGCATCAAACGCGCTCCCCCCGAAAGCGAGAGCATACGAGAATCGTTACTCCGCATCCAACTGATCCAACCGACTCCAAACAAAATCGGAACAACCCACATCCAGGCAGTATGCACTACAAAAAAGCTGTTGAGTATTTCCAGACTCCACGGAACTTCACGTTGATCTTCTGTGTAAAAATTTAAAAACGTATAAGTGGTCCGACCGCCAATAAAAATCAACAGAAAATAGGCGACAATGACGACCAGAATCGGATAAAGCATCGCCTGCCCAAGTCGTCGGCGTAAGTCCAAAAGCTGCCAAAGGTAAGAAGAAAACGATTCCAAAACCGCATCTAAGAATCCGCCTTGCTCGCCTGCTCGAACAGTTTCTCGATACAGACGATGAAAAACGCCCGGCTGTTCATCTAATGAAGCTGCCAGGGAATTGCCTCGATGCAGACTATCAATCAGCTTGCTAAGTACACGCGACAGTTTTCCGGAAGCCCCCTCGCTGGTGATACGCAAAGTTTGTTCCATCGGGGCCTGACCTTTCACGACAGAAACGAGAAGGTCATTGAACTCAAGTAGCTCTTCCAAGCTGAATTCTTTTTTTCCCAGACGAAAAAAATTCACTTCATTTCCTTAAGATAAATACCATTGACTAGTTTCAATAGTCATAAACAAATCACCGGCGGCTAGCGACTTGCCGCTCACACTTTAAAAACTATACCGCTCCTAAAACTCTTACCATTTCCAGCGGACTAATTTCGTGGGCTTCGACCAGAGTTTCTGCACGAGACCGTAAACTAATCATTCCAGATTGTTTTGCATACTCGTTAATCTGTTTCACATCCTGACGATTCAGAATCGCCTGAGCAATCGCAGGCAGCTCTGGATCGAGAACTTCTGAAATCACACGTCTTCCCGCATGACCTGTCCCTCGACAATTCGGACAACCTTCTGGAATCGCAACCGATTTAAATCGGCCTGAAAGCAGTTGCTCGGGGTCGCTGGAAATTGTTTTACAATCGCACAATGTTCTGACTAACCGTTGACTGAACGCTGCCAATAATCCGCTACGTAATAAATAAGGTTCAATTCCCATATCACTTAACCGACTTAATGACCTGGTACAAGAACCAGCATGAAATGTTGTCAACACGAGGTTGCCAATCAGTGAGGCCTGAAAAACAGTCTCGGCTGTTTCGCGATCTCGAATTTCCCCCACCATAATCACATCCGGGTCTTGTCGAACTAAAGAACGCAGCCCTGTCATCATATCCATTCCCGATTTCGCATTGATCGAAGTTTGATCGACTTCAGGAACAATCACTTCCACCGGGTCTTCTAAAGATACTAGACTGCGCTCGCCTCGGGAATTATTTATGATTTCACGCAACGCTGCATAAATTGTTGTTGTTTTTCCGCTACCGGCTGGCCCCGTCAACACAATGACTCCGCTGGTTTGCCCAAGGTAATATTGAAACTTTTCGACAATATCATCTGGAAGCCCGAGCTGCGTAATCGTATCATAATGCCCTGAAGAAGCAAAAAGACGGATCACAACTTTCTCGCCATACTGGGTCGGAAATACAGAAATCCTTGTTTCTTTCCCGGCATTGGAGGATTGCACACGACCTTCTTGAGGCACATCAACTCGGTAGGTCAAAAGATTGGCAAGCACTTTCAAACGTGCAACAATATTTCCTGCGATACCGCCTGGGAATAACGCAACCTTTTGAATCACCCCGTCGATCCGCCAACGCATTTCTGTGCCAGCTTCCGTGGGACGCAAATGAATGTCTGATGCACCAGCTTCACGGGCACAGTTTTGTATCTGATCAATCAGCCGCGGGACTTGCTCTGCGGTCAATG
>JAESQE010000434.1 GCA_016765335.1 Planctomycetaceae bacterium | reverse complement strand
TCGTGACTCGGGTCTTGGCTCCATCGACACAATGCCCTTGAAACATCGGCAGCTTCCCGCGTGCCATCACCATTTGAAGCGGCCTGCGTTGCATCGCCTGTTTGCGACCAGCTGAAGACGCCAGTAATTCGTTGCCCACACCCGCGGTCATCACCACGCATCCGGGAGCAACAGAAACTTCTTTGCCTTGATGTCGAATCGTAACCGAATCCACTCGCCCTGTAGACAACCTGGAAAACTCCAGGCCTTGCTGTTGATCGCACAGCAGCAGTGCATTCTGATTTCGTTTCCTCAAGCATTCCAAAACCGAAGCCGGGGAAATGACTTGCTCATCTAACCGATAAACATTTCCCGGAGCCTGTTGTAACAATTCGGGTCGCTTGGAATTCGCAACGGCTTCCGGTTTGACTTGCAAATTCATCTGAGCACCGAACATACCCGCTTGCGAAGACAGTGCAGCCGTTTGCCAAAGATAACAACTGTGAGAACGAACCATCGCCTGCGACAAATCCGGCGATTGCTGACCACTCAAGCAGCCTCGCCAAACACCAGGCATTTCACGGATTTCGTTGGCGGATGCCGTGAGAATGCCTCGCAAAGAATATTTCAGCCCGCCATGAATAATCCCCTGAGAAGTGATCGTCTGCCCAAATCCCAAAGCTCGATTTTCCACCAGCACCGCCCGATACCCGCTACGACGCAGTTGATCCAACGTCCACAGCCCAGCGATTCCGCCACCAATAATCAGTACATCCACATCCATCAAAGCCCCGCTTCCCTGCTAAACGCATCACCACACCACAACCACAATCCCAGTAACCACAAATCATAGCAGTTCCACCCAGTTTTGATCCAGAGGAAGTTCAATTCCCCATTATCAAGCAGGTCCCCAACAGTGTTTTGAGTATACAACCCCCTATTGGAAGCCCACCGCTCAATAGTGTCCGGTGAAATAATTGCCGTGAGTTACCTGTTATTTCTTTTTGCTGAATGGCATAAGGTTCGCAGTTGATTTTTGCATGGTAAAATCGACACTCCCACCTGGCGATAAAAAAAGCAGCAACTCCGATGACGAGCCACCTCGCCATTGGACACATCAGGTGCAGGGAGGGAAGTACATTAAACAGTTGGAAAAGTTTGTGCAAACCCTACGCCAGGAGGATTCGCAGTCTGCACATGGCAATCAGAAACTGTTTCTTGATGACGTTTTCATCACCTATCTGTCCACGGGCATCTGCCCACACGTAAAATCTGCGCACACTTTCAGACTTCAACGCACTGGCTGATCCCGCACGCTTACAGCCGCTTGCTGAAGCATTACAAAAATCACTTCAGCAGAATCAATTTCATGGCACAACAGAAAAAGGTGGCTTGTTTACTTCTGTTTATGATGACGATGGTCAACTGACGAAATTGTCGAAACCGGAAGGGGAAGTTACTTCGTTTTCGTTTGATGCCGGGTGCCACGGCTCTGTGAGCCGTGTGAATCGCTCTTTGACCAAGTGACTTCTTAATGTGCTCAATAAAAAAATATGGGGCTTAGGACGCCCAGAGTATGGTTTGTTAGACTTTACCCATGAAAACAGGCAAGAATCGTTACTATAAAAATTCACGAATCGCAGAGGCTAAATTTCGGCAACTTCTCAAGGCTTTTGCAATGGATTTGACGGCAACCGATGCCGCTGAATTAACCGGACTTTCTGTGAGAAGAATCAATGATATTTACATCAAGCTGAGACAACGAATCGCTCAGTTTTGTGAACAACAATCTCCTTTCCAGGGAGAAGTGGAAGTCGACGAGTCTTACTTCGGCCCCAAACGAGTTCGTGGCAAACGAGGACGTGGAGCTGGCGGTAAAACAATTGTCTTTGGGATCTTTAAGAGAGCCGGTCATGTTTATACGGAAATTGTTCCAGATGCCTCTAAAAAGACTTTATTAAAGGCTATTAGAGGACAAGTCAGTTTAGATACAGTGATTCACTCCGACGGCTGGCGTGGCTATAATGGACTGGTTGATGTAGGATATGCCAAACATTTGCGGGTCTACCATGGAGAAAATGAGTTTGCCAATGGAAGCTCGCACATTAACGGAATTGAGTCCTTTTGGAGTTATGCGAAACGTCGCTTGATCAAGTTCAACGGTGTTCCCAAACATATGTTTTATCTTCACTTGAAAGAGACGGAATTCCGCTTCAATCAAAGGAAAGACAACCTTTACAAAACACTCTTAAAAATCCTCAGAGAAAAACTAATTTAACACTCTGGGCGTCCTAAGCCCCTAAATTGATATCAGACAACATAGAGAAGGATTAACCATGACAGCGACAAGACGAAATCATCAATGGAGAACTCACCTGCTGAGGCAATTGGGGGGACTGGTTTTTTGTGTCATCGTAGCCTCTTCCTTTAACATGGCGATTGGGGCAGATGCCTACAAACTGAAAGTGGTCACGGATCGTACAGATGCAATTTATAAAACAGGTCAGCAAGCCACGTTTATTGTCAGCGTAACTCAAGCAGGTCGTCCGGTGACTCAAGGTGATATCAGTTATATTGTTGATGACTTCATCACACAATATCCCCCTGCAAACGATTACCCGAAAGGTAAGCTAGACCTTAATGATGAAGCAGGCATTTCTGTGACAAGTTTGAAACCAGTTTTCTTGCGATGTCGGTTCACTTACCGAACACCAGATAATAAACAAATTCAGGCGATTGCAGCTGCCAGTTTTTCACCGCTCGAAATTGAACCGAGCCTGCCTGTCCCGGATGATTTCGATGAATTCTGGGCGAATCAGAAATCTCTGCTTGCTAAACGCCCATTGAATTCGAAGCTGACCGTCTGGAATCAACCAGATACAACCATCGAATGTTTTGACGTACAGGTTCAGTGCCTGGGTGGTGCTCCGGTTTCTGGATATTTTGCGAAACCGAAAAATGCAAAACCAAAGAGCCTGCCTGCAATTTTATGGGTGCATGGGGCTGGTGTGCGTGGCTCAAGTTTGAGCAATGCTGTCAAAGGGGCTAAAAACCAGATGCTCTCCATGGATATCAATGCACACGGCATCCCCAATGGAAAACCAGCAGAATTCTACCAAGCTCTTAGTGCTGGAAAACTTAAAAGTTATCCAACAGCGGGACGAGACAATCGGGAAACGATTTATTTTCGAGGCATGTATTTACGCTTGGTGCGTGCGATCGACTTTCTGACATCACAGCCAGAATGGAATGGAAAAGTTGTTGCAGTCATTGGGCATAGCCAGGGAGGCGGTCAAGCCTTGGTTGCTGGTGGTATTGATGATCGTGTAACATTTGTTGCCACAGGGGTTCCTGCAATTTGCGATCATAGTGGTCGGGTGGCTGGTCGCATCAATGGTTGGCCCAAACTGGTACCAACCGAACCAAATGGAAAACCGAATGCCCAAGTATTACAGGCAGCCAGATATGTTGACGCTGTGAATTTTGCCAGCCGCTGCAATGCTGATGCCATTATGAGCGTCGGTTTTATTGATCCGACATGCCCACCTTCAAGTTGTTATGCCGCGTACAATCTATTGCAGGGAAACAAGCAAATGATGAATGAACCACTCATGAGCCATGCTGCCCCCAGGCACATTCAAGATGAATTCTTTAATCAGATTCTAAAACATGTTAAGCAAAAACAAGAGGATCGATAAATAATCAGCTCCAATCTACTGAGTACCTCTGGAAATTGGTTCTCCCCCTTACGAAGGGGGAGTTAGAGGGTTTTTTGACCTATCTTATTACAACCAGGCTGTCTTCAAGAAACTTTGGAATTCAATTTTCTAGAGGTTTCTACTGCTAATCAATTACACATCATTCCGTAGACGAATAGAAAATAATATGAACCTCAAAAGAGTCCACTTACTGGCTGCTGCTTTGTTTGCTGTAACACTTTTACCAACAGCAAGCCAGGCGGATGTTCGGCTGCCAAAGATTTTCGGGGACCATATGGTCCTGCAAAGAGAGAAACCAATTCCAGTTTGGGGCTGGGCAGATCCCGGAGAAGCAGTCTCTGTTCAACTGGGCAACACAACGGCTTCAACAAAAGCTGGAGACGATGGCAAATGGATGGTAAAACTATCTGCTCAGAAAATCGGAGAGCCATTACAACTGATCGTCAAAGGAAATAACACACTAACACTGAAAGACGTCTTGATTGGTGAAGTCTGGCTTTGTTCGGGACAGTCGAACATGGAATGGACAGTTGCCAGCAGTAATAACTTCGAAAAAGAGAAAGCCGCTGCCAATTATCCCAATATTCGTCAGATTAAAATTCCGAAACGCCCCAACGGATTTCCACAAGAAGATGTTGTCGCCAACTGGTCTGTTTGTTCGCCAGAAACCGTTGGAAGTTACACCGCGGTAGGCTACTTTTTCGGTCGTGATTTGCACATAGAACTTGACGTGCCGATTGGTCTGATCAACTCTTCCTGGGGCGGAACTCGTATCGAACCCTGGACGCCGCCTTGTGGATTTTCGCAAGATCCCAAACTTGCTGACATCTACAAACAGGTGCAGCTGACAAACCCCAAGAACGAATCTTATCAAAAAATATTGACTGCGTATCTTCAAAGTCTGAAACATTGGTCTCTAATTGCTGGAATAGTCCTTGACGATGGGACTCCATTGAGTCCACCGCCAGCCTACCCGGCTCAAATACAACCGCTGACAAGTCATGGTTCGCCGACAACTTTGTATAATGGCATGATTCACCCCTTGGTTCCTTTTGCGATCCGCGGAGCCATTTGGTATCAGGGCGAATCGAATCCTGCTGAAGGAATGCTGTATTACAACAAGATGCAAGCATTGATTAATGGTTGGCGTGAAGTTTGGAATCAAGGCGAATTCCCATTCCTTTTCGTTCAAATTGCACCGTATCATTACGGAAACGAATCGCCCAGTATTTTACCTATCTTCTGGGAAGCACAAAACAAATCGCTGGAGATCCCAAACACCGGGCAAGTCGTTATTCACGATATCGGTAACCTGAATAACATCCATCCGAAAAACAAACAGGATGTCGGAGGACGCTTGGCGTTGATTGCGCTCGCCAAAACATATGGCAACAAGAAAATCGTCTATTCAGGGCCTGTATTCAAATTGTTGAAACTTGAAGGTGAAAAACTACGTGTCACTTTCGATCATGTCGGTCAGGGACTTGTTTCAAGAGATGGCAAGCCACTGAATCATTTTGAAATCATTGGTCAAGAAACAGATTTTGTCCCAGCAACCGCCATCATTGATGGTGACAGCATTGTTTTATCGTCCCCTAAAGTCAAAACAGCAGTCGCGATGCGATTTGCCTGGCATAAGTTAGCAGAACCGAATTTCGCCAACAAAAATGGCTTGCCAGCCGTTCCATTTCGAGCCGGTAAAGTGCCCGATCGTGATTGTCTGTCTTTGAAAGTCGATGAATCCAAGCAGTTCAAACTGATCTATGATCTCGATTTAAACAACCTGGGCAAAGAGATCAAATATAACATTGATGCCAGTAAAGACTTTTCGAGTCCGTTCGACCGAATTGCCTACTTTTTGGAGCTACAAAAGAATGGGGAGGAAACAAAATATCTTTACGTCTCCATGGATCCATTCACAAATGATATCACGAAAATTGCAATCCCCACACTAAACAGTAACGCTAGCTTCCAAAAGGGTGTGGGCAAACTCAATATTCATTCTAATGTTGCCGGCATTGCCTCGGGTATTGGCCTTTCTGGCGGAAACATGGAATTTTGGCCTAATAATTATGGTCCCAACAATGCCATGAGTACCTCAAATGCGAGTGGGACAATCTGGGATTTTGGTGACGAAATAAGTCCGCCGGTTGATGGATATGGTTGTATGCAAATTCATAATCACGAAGCAAAGCAAACACTTTTTGCGATCAATAATTGGAAAAGTGGCGTGGGGGCAGATATCGGGATTGGAAACAGCAATGGAGAAAATCGAGATTGGACATTCTCATCAAATGCTGCTCAATACGAAGTCAAACGCCTTCGTGTCCTGGTTCGCCCTAAATAAGTAGAGGTTTCCTTAATTATCAACAGAAACGCCCGCTTGTTCGAGTCGCTGATGTGCGAGTTCGGACCAAGGGCCACGTTCATCATGTTTGAGATAAAGCTTCCAGTGTACGACTGCGTCATCGATTCGATTCATCAGTCGTAGAGTTTCGGCTTTCTGGAGATGAGCTTCTGGGAAATCGGGAAAAATGTGCAACGCTTCATCAAACGCGAGCAGCGACTCGGTCCATTTAGTTATTTCGGTATACAGGCAACCGATTTGTATCCAGGCTTCGAGGTATTCCGGATCGTTTTCGATAGCAGCCAGATATCTTTCTAAAGCTGCGTCCGGTTTGCCGATGCGGTACAGGGCATCGGCAAGATAAAAATGAGCTTCTGCGTCATCCGAACGAACTCGAAGCGCCTGTCGAAAACAGCGAATAGCAGAATCCGTATCAGAAACTTCAGTTCTCCTGCAACCTTCAACCATCCAGTCAGTAGCAGTCGCCGGCTTGGTCGTCGGGAGATCGAAACGCAATAAATGAGCTTCCTGATCATCTTCCGGGAAATCTTCTTCTGAAATATTACAGCTGGGCTCGCCTTCGGTTTGTGCAAAACTAAAAAGTCGCTGCCTGGTGAGTGGTTCGTACACACCGTGCTGATCTCGGATTACCAAATGATGTTGATCAGATAAAATTTCGAGTTGTTCGAGAATTCGCCCAGGATCTGGAAGGAACTTATTGAGCATTTGCATGCTTTGAGTGAGTTCTTCCTGAGTGGCTCCGCAGCTTAGTAGATCCGAAAGCCTGCGGGCAGAAGTGACTTCATGATAATTAAAATAAGGGAGCCGACAAACTTTTTTCTCTGCCCGAATAAGTCCTGCCCGTTCCCAGCCACGAATTAAGTGGACCGGCAATTTCAACAACTGACTAAGCATCGCGGGCGTGTAAAGCCGTTTAATTTCGGGGTCGTCTGTGAATAGCCCCATCATACTGAGCCAATCGGACTCACTGACGATACGGATTTCGTGCCCATATTGAATCAGCTCTTCAGCATGTTGCAATTTGAGAGAAGGCTTGCCATCTTCTTCTAGCGGCCAACCTTCTTCGCCAATAACAAGCAACGTTGTGTTGCGAGAAACATGGTGCGTATAGTCACCACTATGCTGCTCGATAACGACACCGGCTTGTTCGTGTGTCATC
>JAESQE010000433.1 GCA_016765335.1 Planctomycetaceae bacterium | reverse complement strand
TAAAAACTCTTCAATATCGAGATGCCAGGTTTCCAGGTAGGCACAAACAGCTCCTTTGCGTTTTCCTCCTTGGTTCACTGCGACCGCGGTATCGTTGACAACTTTCAGGAACGGAATCACACCCTGGCTTTGACCATTTGTTCCATGAATGTGAGAGTTAGTGGCTCGAATATTCGTCCAGTCGTTCCCTAATCCTCCGGCCCACTTAGAAAGTTTTGCGTTATCAGAAATCACCTTGAAGATGTGTTCTAAATCGTCTTCCACAGTAGAAAGGTAGCAAGAACTGAGTTGAGGATGCATCGTTGCTGAATTGAACAGCGTTGGCGTTGCAGAAGTGAACCTCATCGAAGAAAGCATATCGTAGAACTGGATGGCTCGTGTTTCTCTTTGCTCGCCTTCATTAATGGATAAGCCCATTGCGACACGCATCCAGAAGAATTGTGGAGTTTCAATTCGACGTCCATCAATGTGGATCAAATAACGATCATAAATCGTCTGAACGCCAAGATATTGGAAAAGCTCGTCTCGCTGAGGCACCAAGGCATTCGCAAGTTCGGTGAGGTTAAATTCTCGGAGTTCTGGAGTGAGCCGTTCGGAAATAATTCCGTCAATGATGTAATGCTCAAATTGATTGCGGTAAACCTGCTCCATCTTTTTTGGTGCAGGGACGCTTCCCAGTGTGTCGTGATAAATCACATTCAACATCAAGCGGGCAGCCACGGTATCGTAATCGGGGTCGGTTTCAATGCGTGTGCGAGCTGCCAAAATCATGGCTCGGTAAATCTCTTTTGTTGAGATGCCATCATAGATCGATTTCAGTACCTCTTCCATCAATTCTTCAGAAGAGCAAGTGCTTTCCAGGCCCAGGCATGCATCCTGTAATTTCTGGGAAATTCGATCTGGATCGAAAGAAACCCGTGATCCATCATCCAGTTTGACGTATGTTTGAACACGTTCTGGACCTTCATCAGCAAATCCCTCTTCTCCACGTAAAGCCCGCAGCTTCGCATGTTCTGCACGATAGACAATGTATCGTCGAGCAACACGATAGTGCCCGTGCTTCATCATCAGCATTTCAACAGCGTCCTGGACATGTTCCACTTCGACCCCTTGGTCGGTCGAGGCAACTGATTCAATTTGATCAGAAACTTCAGAAGCAATCAATTTGATTTGCGACAAGGTCTCTTCTTCCAGAGGTTGATTCTCTGCAAGATTCAACTCAATTCGAAAGCAATTTTCCATTGCCTTGCCGATGCGGGCCAAATCGAAAGGGACTACTCGACCGTCACGTTTCCTAACAATCCAATCTGTCTGGGGTCGTGTCATTCCTACTTACTCCTGAATATGAAGTTCCATACTGAATCGAAAAATTAACATAAAGCCACCTGTCTCCGTTTTACAGAGGCACGCATATATTATCGCTACTACTCTGGGCAGGGAGTCAGAACTTACGCAGACGAGGAAAGATCCACGCCGTATTTGATGAAGAAATTCCAGTCATTTTTGACTTGAAATATACGTGAAGAGGAGTTCAGCACGACTGATTCCATTCCGTCAATCTCCATCTAAAATAGTAATCTACTCAATACTGTACAATCACCCGGGAATTCGACTTCCTCATCGGATTTGATAACTCGGAACCGAGCTGACAGTATCTAAATGTTGAACACCACGTTTACCAATTTTCACTGCAGGCGTCTTGCGAGTCTCGCGAAGTCACAAACGTGATAGACCCAATATAAAGTAAGTTTCCAGACTGTCAACACTAGATAAGGTATATCTCGACTTCTGGGCACACTAGAGATAACTTGAAATTGTTGAAAAATCGCTAAGTGCTTGAGATAACGGAGATAGTGTCACCTGAGCTATGTTAATAAATTGTTAATAAAAAGGTTGGCAGACTCAAGTACTGTACAACGAGGGGGAGATTTCGAAGAGGAATCCGGATGGATTTTGCATCTGGTTTCATCGATAGGTTCTTCCCTTGGGATTGCCCTTTCTGCTTTCGTTTTCTTGAGTTACGGCGGTCCTGTGATCCTTTCTGATGACATTTTTGCATCAAATGCAAATGTACTAACTGACGACCGGAAGAAAATTGGAACTTTCAGAAAATACTCTGTATTTTTCTATTCATAGTGACAAACCAAAAGTCCGCTTAAGCTTCTATAACCAGAGGTTCGATAATCGAACAATAGGCAAATTATCCGGGTTGTTCGGGTTATGCTGATTATTCGGTTCTACAGAAACAAGGGTTACCACTAGTGCGAGAGGTTCTCCCGGATGGGAATGTGTGAAAGTTGTCATGCGGGTTGCTGTCGCTCTTATGCGATACCGATCAACGGAGCCGACATTATTCGAATGGAACGGGAGAGCAAACTCACGTTCTGGGAGTTTGCATGTCGCTGGGCAGACCCGCAAGGAGAAATCGCAGGCAATTACGCACCGCACTTCCATTTTCAGGATGAACCCGAAACTCAGTTTGTTATCTGCTTAAAGCAAATCGAAAGCAAAGTCCTGCCTGGAACACAGTGTTGCCAGTTTCTTCAGGAAGGGGAGCCAGATGCAGAGCATCCGCTGGGCATAAGTCGCTGCGGGATGTACTTGGGCCGCCCTGCTGCTTGTCGGGTGTTCCCAACGAAGTACGATGTCGAACACGAGTTGCCAATTTTGCACACTGTGCCCAAATATGGGCGTGAAGAACAGAATCCGGCCTATCAGCTTTGCCCCAGGCAGTGGGTGAAAGAAGATGTCGATCCGATTGCAGTTGCTCACGAGTTGATGATTGCACGGTACGAAGTTAGTTTCTTCAATCATATTGCAGAGGCCTGGAACCGCTCTCCCAAGCCGTGGGATATGTTTCCTGGCTTCATACGAGATGTCTACGCCAACCGCATTAGCACACAAAGTGATATTGAACTCCTTCATGCTGCAACAAGTAAGACGGAAACGCCAAGCACTATTAGCATGCAGCAACCAAGCACTATCAAAATGCATCAATAAATACCAAACTCAATAAAAAACTGCGTTGCGTGATTGATCGTGGCCTTGTGCTGACAAGGGGGTAGAAAACATCCAACTCGCGAACAAATACGCGAATGCGTATAAGGTCCAATTCAGGTCAGGGGGCGTTGGAGGTGTCAGATTCAGGTCAAAAGCAATCATTATCCCAGTCGATAACAAACGACTTTCGAGCGACAGCCTCGTTAGAATCGCTGCGTCAACGGGCATCCATACTCTCTGAGATTCGCACATTCTTTCATCAGCGACAATACTGGGAAGCTGAAACGCCGCTTCTTTCAGCTGAATCTGTCATCGATTGGCACCTCGAACCTTTTTCTGTTTCGATGGCTGCCCATTGCGAGAATCAACGATATCTTCAGACGTCTCCCGAACTCGCCATGAAACGCTTGCTGGCTGGTGGAGCAGATCGGATCTATCAAATCTGCAAAGCGTTCAGAAAAGAAGAACAGGGGCCACTTCATAATCCGGAATTCACCATTCTGGAATGGTACGCCTGTGGCTTGAACGATCACCAGCAGATGGATTTCACCGAAGAGATGATTCAACATCTGTTCTTGCAATTCAAGCAATCCTTGCCCGGCCCGCTGCTTCGAATAACCTATGAACAAGCCTTTCACGATGCCCTGGGGGTATCAATTCTTGATCTTGATGCACAGGAATTGAAAGGGCTAGCCCAGCAACATGGGATCAGCTTTGCAACCGAATCGCCTGATGAGACGCAGCCGGGCGAACGAGATCTCTGGTTGAATTTGTTACTTGCTGAAAAAGTGGAACCGTTTTTGAAAACGCAACACGCAGTTTTCCTTTACAACTACCCGGCATCCTAGGCAGCGCTCGCAAAAATTTCAGAAGATGACGCCCGCGTTGCTCAGCGGTTTGAGCTTTACATTC
>JAESQE010000432.1 GCA_016765335.1 Planctomycetaceae bacterium | reverse complement strand
TCAACATGATGACGGTTTCCAAAGCGTATTCCAATCTGGAATCCGAGGGGCTGGTGGAACGGGTTCGTGGGATGGGCATGCGGGTTTTGAAGCCAGTTGCTTCTGGCACCATCAAGCAGCGTGAAGAAAAGCTATTGCCGCTGATCGAATCAGCTGTCACACGGGGATTGCAGCTCGGTTTGAGCGAAGATCAGATAATTTCTTTAATGACATCGGTACTGAAGGAACGTAAGAAATGAATTCAGCTGTGATTCAATTGGTTAATGCCACGAAAAAGTTCAAAGACCACGTTGTCTTAGATGGTCTCGATTTCGAAATTCCGCAAGGCTCGGTTGTAGGCTTGCTTGGTAAAAACGGTTCCGGGAAAACGACGTTACTCAAATTACTGCTGGGGCTTCTCAAGTTGGATGCCGGCACCTCAAAAGTTTACGGTGAAGATTCATGGGATCTTTCTGCTAATGCGAAAGCTCGTATCGGTTATGTGCCTCAGGAAATTCAGCTTTACGATTGGATGAAGGTCAGGCAACTTCTCAAATACACAGCTGCCTTCTACCCTGCCTGGGACAGCCAGTTGGTGCAGAAACTGACCGATGAGTGGGAGGTTGATCTGGAGAAAAAAGCCGGGCTACTTTCTGTTGGGCAAAAGCAAAAGCTGGCTATCATTCTCGCGCTCGGATATCAGCCGGACCTGTTGATTCTTGATGAACCGGTTGCCAGCTTAGACCCGGTCGCTCGACGCGAATTCTTACGCACGATTCTGGATATCGCACAGGATGAAAGCCGCACGATTCTGTTTTCGACACACATCACCAGCGACTTAGAGCGAGTCGCGGATCGTATCGCAGTCATGAAAGAGGGCCAGATTGCAACGTATGGCAACCTGGATGATTTGAAAGATCAGATCAAGCGGTTGCGTATTGTTTCAAGTTCAGATTTGCCGGAATCGTTTGTGGTGCCGGGAGAATTGCGATCCGAAATATCAGGTCGGCAAGCATTGGTTTCCGTCAACAATTCCGATCCACAATTGGTGGAACAATTGCAATCGACCTGGGATGCACAGGTAACCGTCGAAGATTTAAGCCTCGAAGAAATCTTCCTGGAGATGCACCATGTCAAATAAAAACCCGCAAAACCAACCTGCTATTGCCCCGTTCAAAACGCGGTTGTGGGCAGTAGGTAGTCTGTATTTGACGAATAAAATCACCTTGGGAATTTTCATTTGGTTAACTTTCATGGTTCTGAATTCCTCATTTCTAGGAACAATAGGACAGAATTCGCAATCACAACAAGAGCAATCGGCAATTCAAAGTGCGGAGATGGGGCTTGAATCAATTAAAAAAGCTAGAGTTCATTATGCCAGTCGTGGTTTTAAAACGGAAAAGGATAAATCACATCGTGTACACAATGCAGAACAAAGATTGATCCAGGCCAAGCAAGCCTATCAAGAAGCTAAAGAACGACGACGCCAGAAACTATTGAATGAAGATTTACTACTGATCCTGGGGATGGTCGTGTGTGCTTTGGCCACTTTGTTTGCGTCTCAGTTGAGACCGCATTTTTTCAACTCTCGCTTAACAATGATACCCGGGTTTCTCCTTCCGCATATAATCGTAGCATTTGGTCTCATCGCAATCAGCTTGGCCTTAGTCTCGGGATTTATGCAGTATTGGTACGGAGCATCGTTTTGGGCCTGCTTTTCCCTGGCTTTCTTTTTAGTCGGGATATTTATTTATGGGATTAATTTTTCTACGCGTTTACTTGGCTTGCTCATCTATCCAATTATCCCGGTTTTTTATCTGCATTATTACATTCGAGCTGAATTCTTTGGGTATTACATGGATGGTCAGTATCCGTGGCTTACGACAGGTTTGTTCTTATTTGCTCTATTGATGCTTGTCCTGAATATCCGAAGTCTCATTCGCCTGAGCGAAGAAGACATTGATTATACCATTTCAGCTTCTTGGGATGAGTACTTCGAGCGAATAAAATCCAGATTCCGCAGCCTAAGACTGAAGTATTCCAGGGGCTTCGCCACACCAAATAAAAACTCTCAAAATCAACCAGCCATCGCCCCATTCAAAACGCGACTGTGGGCAGTGAGTCGACTTTATTTGACGAATAATGTCTCCTTATCCTGGATGATCTTGTTGACCTGTATACTCCTGATTTTCCCTTTTCTAGCATCAGATGTAGGGCAAAATTCAGACTTGCGAAAAAAACAATCGGCATTTCAAAGTGCGCAGCAGGCTATTGAGTTTTATAAAGGAATTGAAGTTGGAGTTGGAATTCAAGGTTCTGAATCAGAACAGGAAAAATCACAACGTTTGGATTCGGCAGAAAAAACTCTGATCCAGGCCGAGCAATCCTATCGAGAAGCTAAAAAGTTACGCCGTAAAAAAACCCTGAATAAACACTCATCAAGCATCATGGTACTCGTCGTGTTTGCTTTAATCCATATGTTTGCAATGCAGTTTAAGTCGCAGTTTTTTAACTCCCGTGCAACGTTGATCCCAGGGTTTCTTCAGTCACATTTGGTCGCTGGGCTTGGTGCCATTGTAATCATCTTGGCGGTCGTCTCAGGTGTTATGTGGTGTTGGTTCGAAATATCATTCTGGGCCTATTTTTCCCTGGCGGCCTCATTAGTCGGGATCTTCATTTATGGGATTAGTTTTTCTACGCGTTTACTTGGCCTGCTACTTTTCCCAATGATCATTGCTGGTTATCTGAATTATTACATATTAAGTGCTTACTTGGGAAATTATCTGGATGGGCAATATCCAGTATTCACAGCAGGTATGCTATTGTTTGCATTGTATGTTCTTGCCTTGAATATCCGAAGTCTCTATCACCTGTCTGAAGAAGATCCTGATTATCATATCCCACCTCCATGGAAAGAATACTTCGGGCAAATAAAACTGAGCTCTTCAAAGCAAAGCCTGAAGGATTCTTCAGGGAATATGAATTGGGGCCGTACCGCAAATGACTGGCTGTTTCAGTTCTTTCAAGATCGTGTTACCGCAGGGACGCTGTGGAATCGTGTTTGGCATTGGCAAACTTCACGAGGCGGTCAAGCCGTCATGTTGCTGGGAATATTTTTCAGTGTGGCAATTGTTTTGGCGATCGTTGTTTTGTTTGATCTTCACATCTTAAATGCCGGGCAATTTGTCCAAATATGGACTGGGCTACTATTCTACGGCTTGGTCGGGTTTTCGATGGTCATGCTGTTCTCTTGGGTTCGTCACAGTTCAAAACTTGGAAGCGAGATAATTCGCCCCATGGCCCGCTTGCAGTTTGTAAAATCCTTGATTCTTACTCACTTACTGGAAGTCTCTTTGCTGGCTGTCCCTGTTTGGCTGGGAAGCCTTCTTTATTTCTGGATCTACCACCCGGATCAGGGCATTGTCGTGAGTATAATCAGCATCTGTTGTGCTGTGATTTATGTCTGCTTGTTTCCCTGGATTATTTCATTTCGCTCGATGATTGCCGTCTGCGGGTTCTATAGCATTATTTTCTCTGTGGTATTGCCAATGAATATGTTTTTAAGGCGTTCCGGTATTCAGGAAATCCAGTTTTCAATCGGGCAACAGTGTCTGCTTCTGGTTTGTTCTCTATGCGTAGGGCTGCTGCTACTAGCTGATACGAAACGGCGGTGGATGAACACGGAGTTTGGGCGGTGAGGGTTTGCTGGATTTACGACTTGCCCTGCTTCTTTGTCATTCGAAAGATGACCGTGTATTATGACTGTCAGCAGGTAGACATCTGAGGTTTTTATCAACTCTCTCATGTTTAATTTTATGATTTTTCCAGGAAATTGATAATCGGGCTGCCGGTGGTTTTCAGGCGTTGGTGATATTGATTGGCATCGTATCGCGTTTTTGTTTTCCAGAGCTGGTAAATGATGCGAATCCATTTGTAGGCCAAGGCTCTGATGATCGCCTGGTGCTTCATGCCTTTCTCTTTTTTCATCTGGTAAAACGCTTTGGACCACGGACTCCACAGCCGAGCCTGTTCGGCAAATTCGTGGAATGTTTGTCGCAGGAATTTGGGATAGGCGATGCGTTTTCTCACCTGCAACGACTTCCCGCTCTGAATCGTGATCGGAGCGATCCCGACCCGGCATTGGATTTCCGCAGCATTCTGATAACGTTCGCGTTGCGATCCCATCACCGCGATCAGGCGGGGCACCAAAGCCTCGCCGGCCCCAGGCAAAGACTGAAACAGCTCGGCATCCGGATGAGTCTTGACCAGTTCCTTGAGTTGCTGTTCAAACTGTTCAATCGCCTGATTCAAATCACGAATTTGCTGAACCAGTGTTTGCACATAAAGTGCATTCGCTTCGATGAGGGCTTTATCTTTGGTCAACGGCGTTGCAGATCGAATCGTCTTGACGAACTCGGTTTGTTTGTCTTCATTTTTCATGCGATGTTCTTTCAGGAAAGATCGCAATGTTTCAGGACGTACTCTTTTCAGACTCTGCAAACTGGGCCAACGCTTGAGTAGATCGAGAGGACGGGCATCGTGCAGGGAGACTTGAAAAAGCGTCAATGCCTGCGGGAAATATGTTTTCAAAATACTTTGCATCTTTGAAACAAGCCTTTTTCGCTCATCAACCAGTTTGCGGCGAATTTCCGAATACTGAGAGATCTGACGAGTTATCAAGTTATCAGGTTGCCATTGTCGCAGTTGTTGGCAATGCTCTTTCAGGAACATTGCCAGCAATCTAGCGTCCATCGGATCATTTTTTCCACCCGAAGGATAAAGCGAATCACGATAACGCGAAAGCTGTTTCGGATTGAGCGGATAGAGTTCCAGTTGCGAATGTTCTGCCAGTGCGGCAAATAACGCCCCCCGACTCTGCTCCAGGATAACCATCAAGCGATGTTGCGGAAATCGTTTGCCGAGCTGTGTAGCCCATTGGGAAATTGCTTCGGGATCCTGCGGTAACGTTTCTGTTGATTGCTCGTGGCTGGCTGATGAAATCAGGTGAAGAGCATGTTCTTTGTCCGCCCAGTCAATTCCGATAAAAAGCATCGGCTGGGCCGTGTTTGATTTTGCATTCATGACAACCTCCTGCTAGAGTCAAAGGGAAGAGTAAAAAGAGCACGCCTCTTTGAAACACTCGAAAACCTTATAGAATGAGACGTTGTTGCGTCAGCATCTGGAGTGATTCGTTTTGTTTTCAAAGGCATCACTCGGTTCGAAACTCTACGTTCAATCGTTAAGGCGATCGGCTGGGTTATTCGTAACCGAGTGATGCGTGCTTTTGCTTAAGTATGACCAGCAAAGAGTTGTCTCGCGAGCAAAAAAGGAAAAGAAATGCGCTCGTTCGGCTTCATCGCTGGTTCTGAGAGACGGGAAGATTGAAAATCCCACTCCCCACCCCAGCGACCTCACGACCTCCCTCAGGAGATACTATAAGGCTCGGTTAGTTTTTACGTAACCCAGCAATGCGGTTTCCATTTTTGAAAAGAGGCCATAAAAGAAAACTGCTGGGTTTCGTACCTCAACCCAGGCTACGTTACTCAGGATTCACTTACGCCTAGTCGGCTTTGTTTGTCAAAGCATCGGGATTTTCCTGTTGAAGCCAGCTCAATCCACCCACGATGAATGAGTACAGATACGTTCCAGCAAAACAACCTGCAATCACCGGCAACGTGAGAGGTAGGAGCCAGGCTACGACAATGGCGACATTTACCAGAGTGACTGTCGTAGCTGTTTTTGAGAGTGTGCGAACCAGATAGGGCATCCGGAATGGTACGAGCATTGATACCGCATGCAGTATAAATGTCACGATCAAAATCGTTCCCGGGTTGAATTCATAATAGTTCGACAGAAGCAGAACAAACAACAGATGACGCATCAGTTCATTCGTTGCGGTACCGGTCCCCGTTAACAAATTTGGAGAAAGCCGGGTCACAACACGGAATAATAAAGCCGTTGCTGCCATGAAACCAGACAGAGCAATGGCAATCGAAACCATGTTCACACTATTCCCGAGGTCTGCGTACTGCATCGCAACCAACAGGACAAAAAGTGTGTGCGCGAATGCATCGCAAACATTGTCCAAGATGGCACCGAACTCACTTCTGATCTGCAATTTAGCGGCGAGAATGCCATCCAGGTCATCCATGATGTTATTATAAACATCAATGGAATAATGTACTGCCATCCATTTTCAAGAAAAAGAAGACAAAGCGGGAGTACTCCCAGAATTGAAACTATGTTTGCCAGATTGCGATAAATAATTTTCCCAGCTGATTTTCTCATTGAGTTTCTCCAATCGAATTCTTGACAGGCTGATGATTGCGGGCCAAACCCGTCTGTTCGCTATGTGGCTCGTGAGGTTCAAGGCTGACAACGAAGAAGTTATTGGTTAACTGGGGATAGATCACTCCGAATAGACACAGGAATGATAACTGCCTCAGAGGACGAAAATGCAGATCAGTCCTCAGTTCAGGGGCAAGACGTATTGAGCCAGCCTACGTCAGCGACGATTGCTCTCTGCCATCAGGCTTGAAAAATAAATCTATCTTTTCCAAGTCTTGCACCGAATCGATTTAGTACCAACTGCCAGGCTTGAAAAAGACCGCTTCAAACGAAAGGCTGCCGTCCAAAATCATGTCGGCAAAAACTCTTTCGTAGTACTCGTTGACTTGACCTGAATCAACATATTGTTGCAATCGTACAATGACTTTTTGCCATGATTCGAGGGAAAGGCTACAGATATTGACCGTCTTATATCGCTGCCCCTCTGCTTCTTGCACTTCTCCAAGTTGAAATTCTTTTACCTGCTGCAAATCATCCACTGTAACGGTGGTACCACCATTCATCCAAGATTGTATAGACGAAACAGCGATTCTATCGGGCTGTTGCAGGTCATGGAGCAATGACGACTCAAAGAGAAGATCGGATTCGATCAACACGAAAGGTTCTTGAACGATCTCGCGTGCTTCCCAAAGTGAGTAGATGTTGTTGGTTGTACTGTATTTTGGATTGACGACATATTCGATTGTCAGGCCGTCTCGCTGCTCCCCCAGGAACTCGCGGATATTATGCTCCAGGTAACCCACGACAACAACCAATCGGGCAAAGCCCTGTTGACATAAGCAGTCGACTAAACGTTCAAGAATGGGGATGCCATCAACTTCGGTAAGGCACTTTGGCTGGTCAGCAGTTATAGGCCGAAGTCGGTGCCCACTGCCTGCGGCCAATAATAATGCTGTGGTGATTTGCTTATCTTGAGTGCCATTTTGTTCCATTAGTTGTTTTCTGTTGTTGTTATTCCAAAGTCGAGACAAGAGACTCATCATAGTAGCCATTTTATTTGTTCGCGTACGGTTTATTACCGGCCACTATCATCTTTTGGGACAAAACCGACATATCCACTGCTCCCAGGCCCACTAAACCAGCAATCCGGTTGCCAGTTTGATAAGATGCCGTATAAGTTTGGGCTTGACAGAGTCGTGTGAGCGGTCTATGACGGTCTGTAGTTTTTGAATTCGATTTCCTGCTATTTTGAATGAAGTGATGCAACGATCCGTCTCCCGACTCCTGATTCTGCTTGTGCTGGTTGGCCAGAGCTTCTGTGCTGCGCACTCACACGCCGGGACTTCAGTTGTTGAACCAGAGGGACATTCGGCACGACCACACGTTCATCTGCATGGTGTCAAACATCACTGTGGTCAGACCTCCCACCGAGGACACGACGGGGATGGTTCTCGCGAGGAATCTCTTGCAACACCGCCTGATCAAGAGCCGGTGGATCACGACTCGGACGCCCTTTATATTTCAGAGGCGCAACTCTTCCATGATACCACGCGGGGACAGGATGTTGAAGTCGATTTGTCTGTCGCTGGCATGGTTTACGATGTGTCGTCCACGCTTGTGGAATTGCGTCTTTGCGTTGAACGCAACTCGCCGCCTCTGTTGAGCGGCCTAAAGTGTCCGCTGTATTTACAGACACTCTCAATTCGCTGCTAAACGCTAATTAATAACTGATGATCGCGGTCGATCTCGACTGTGACAACATTGGTTGCTGTCTATTTCGGCGTACTTCACTGCCGCTCTGTCACGACGTTCTTAAAACGTTGCGTACATTGTTAATGCCGTGAAGCCCTTTACTTCCTGCTACAGAGCTTTCCATTCTTCACGGTCACAAATTGGCCGTGAAGAACCTGAGGTGCCTTATGCGATTACCAAAATCTTTACGTATCTTCACCGGAGTTGCCATTGTTTCAACTTTCGGTGTCGCTGCATTCCTCACTCGCGAAACTTGGATACCGATGCTTTCGCCGCCGACCGCACAGCACGACACTGAGGAATCAGCCCCTCCCGTGAAAGAGCCGAAAGTGCTGAAGCTTACCCTGCAAGCACGCAAGAATCTTCGACTGGTTTCAAAACCCGCGAAATATCAGGCGTACTGGCGGAAAATCCAGGTTCCCGGTGCGATTGTTGACCGGCCCGGCCTTTCCGACCGCGGGGTCACTTCACCGGCGGTCGGTGTTGTCACGCAGGTACACGCCTTTCCCGGCGATACCGTCAAGGTTGGCGACCGGCTGTTTACTCTCAGACTATTTAGTGAGTATTTGCAGAACACGCAAAAGGAGTATTTCAGTTCAGCGAGAGAGATCGAGTTCATCGAATCGGAACTCAAACGACTTCGTCCGCTTTCCGAGAAAGGCGGTATTTCCAAATCCAAGCTCATCGATTTGAAGAATCAGCTTCGTCGACAATCTACCGTCATTCAGGCTCATCGGCAGGACTTACTCACACGAGGATTGAATCCAGACCAGATCGAAAACATCACCCAAGGCAAATTCGTCTCAACGGTCGATGTGGTTGCACCACCTTTGGTCGAGAGACAGAGCAATTCACCGACCATTCAACAGACCACGTTTCGACTGCTCGACTCTCAGCCTACAGAATTCGCGTACGAAGTTCAGGAGTTGAATGCAGAGCTTGGTCAGCAGGTGCAGGCGGGTCAATTGCTCTCTACGTTGGCGAATCATAGTTCGCTTTACCTCGAAGGGCATGCATTCAAGCGAGAGGCACCATATCTTGAGGCGGCGGCACAGAACGGCTGGGGGATCGTCGTTGAGTTCGCGGAAGATGATCCGACACACTGGCCAGTCCTGTCACAGAAGTTTGAAATTCGTCACCTCTCCAACGCCATTGACGCCAAGAGCAGGACCTTTGGCTTTTTCATACCACTGTTGAACCAGTCACGTTCTTATAAAAAAAGCGATGAGACATTCGTTGTGTGGAGATTTCGGCCCGGCCAGCGTGTCCGATTGCACATTCCTGTTGAGGAACTCAACAACGTATTGGTGCTTCCGGCTGCGGCTGTTGTTCGCGAAGGACCGGAAGCGTATGTGTTTCAACAAAACGGCGACCTCTTCAACCGCATTGCAGTGCATGTGCTGCATGAAGATCGGTTGAACATCGTACTGGCTAACGATGGAAGTGTGACGACCGGCCTGTATCTTGCACAGAACGCGGCGGCATCACTTAATCGAGTTCTCAAGGCCCAAGCCGCCAGCGGCATGCGTGCCGACGTTCACGTTCACGCGGATGGTACCGTTCACGCTTCGCACTGAGGAAGACAAAAATGTTTAACGCTGTTATTAGATTCGCTCTTCGTTATCGCTTGCTGGTTGTTATGATCAGCCTGGCGATGCTAATTTATGGTTCGTATCTGGGCACGCAGATGCCGATCGATGTCTTCCCCGACCTCGACCGTCCTCGCGTCATCATCATTACCGAATGCCCCGGTCTCGCGACCGAAGAAGTCGAGACACTCGTCACGCAACCTATCGAAATTGCACTGCTGGGAGCCAGTGGAGTGCAGGCGGTACGAAGCCAGTCCACAGCCGGCTTGAATGTGATCTACATCGAGTTTGATTGGAACACCAAGATTCGTGCCGCTCGACAAACTGTGCAGGAACGACTGATTACACTCGACAGTGTGTTGCCAGATGGGATTCTTCCTCAGATGACTCCGCCTGCTTCGATCATGGGCCAGATCGTCGTCGCGGGTATCTATCGGCAGCAAGGGCCGAACGATGGCGAATTGTATCCGATTGGAAAAACGGAATGGTTGGCAGAATTGGTCCCCGGAAATGATCAATCAAAAAGTGTGCTTGTCTGGCAACCAACAGATAGACACGGCCCAGAGACATGGAAGACAATTACCGTTGACGAAGTGAGAAGGCACACGAATGACGATACCGAAAACCTCACCCAGTCCGATAGAGAACACCGGGCCACGATCACCATCAAGGGCAAAAAGCACGACGTCACATTTCCGACCGAGGCATCGCAGCGAATGTCGTTGCGAACCATTGCTGACTGGGTGGTCCGCCCACGAGTGTTGAAAGTCACCGGCGTTGCTGAAGTGTTTATCCTGGGTGGAGACAAAAAACAGTATCAAGTGCGAATCGATCCGGCAGCGTTGCTCGAATACGGCGTCACGTTACAGGAAGTCGAGCAGGCTCTCAAAGAAAGCAACATCAATACCAGTGGCGGCTTCGCTGTTAAGGGCGAAACAGAGCGACCGATCCGCGTTCTTGGACGGCTGGGGCCGGAACCGGAACGCGTGTTGGATGACTTGCGGAACATCCCCATCAAGGCCGACGCCAAACGGTCCGTGCTGCTCAGCCAAGTGGCCAAAGTTGTCGAAGGGGCGGAGTTCAAACGCGGCGACGGCAGTGTCAACGGACGACCCGGAGCCGTCTTCACGATGGTTAAGCAGCCACACGTCGATACTCGCAAGTTGACGGATCGGCTCGAAAAAGCGTTGATAGAGGCGGAAGCTTCGTTGACCGCAGATATTGTCATTAACCCGGAGTTGTTTCAACTCCGCAATTTCATCGATCGCGGCGTCTTCAATGTCGGTGAGGCACTTGTAATCGGTGCGGTACTGGTGTTGATCATACTCTTCCTGTTTCTGCTCAACTTTCGCACGACGTTTATCACGCTGACGGCGATTCCGTTGTCGTTGGTCATCACGGCGCTCGTGTTTCGATTGATGGGATATATTACGGGAAGCGAACTTTCCATCAACGTGATGACGCTAGGCGGGATTGCGGTAGCGATGGGAGAACTCGTCGATGATGCCATCGTTGATGTTGAAAACATCTTTCGTCGCTTGAAAGAGAACAATGGACTCGACAAACCACGGCCAGCATTGCAGGTTGTCTACGAGGCCAGCAAAGAAATTCGCAGTGCCATCGTATTCGGTACAGCAGTCGTCATTCTGGTATTCCTGCCGTTATTCGCTCTCTCTGGAGTCGAAGGCCGATTGTTCGCACCACTCGGGATCGCGTACATCGTTTCTATTCTCGCCTCACTTTTTGTCTCCCTGACTGTAACGCCGGTGCTTTCCTACTATCTTCTGCCGCAATCGAAAGCCACCCATGCTGAGACG
>JAESQE010000431.1 GCA_016765335.1 Planctomycetaceae bacterium | reverse complement strand
TCGAAGACAAAGATTTTGTGGAACGATCTGCAAGACCACCGGTTTGTCTGCCACATTCTCGATGTGAAAACGCGAGAAAAGAGAACGATTCCGCATTCGATTTACTCGGTAAGTCCTGATGGAAAATCAGCTGTCACTCCCGATTTTGGTCGCATTAACGATGTTCGTCCCGGTTATGGTTATGCAGGCTTAGGGGACAGATATGGCGATAATTTGGCACCGGAAGATTCTGGGATTTTCCATATCAATTTGGAGACCGGGGAATCGAAATTAATTATTTCGCTGGCTCAGATTTCTAAGATTGGCAAAATTCCGAAGCCCGAAAAGGGCATCAAGCATTATTTCAATCATTTACTTGTCAGTCCTGATGGTTCCCGATTCATTGCGTTGCATCGTTGGCAGTACCCCAAAGCGGGGAATCGATTGACGCGATTGATTACAGCCAACATGGATGGCAGCGACATTCGTGTTGTGATCGAAAATGGGTATGCATCACACTTCATTTGGCGAGATCCGAAGCACATTTTTTCGCAAACGAAGGAATTGCTGGGCAATCCAAACTGGGGCGATTTTCTTTTTGAAGATCGCGAGCGAGGCAAGGTAGAAGAAATTGGGCATGGCGTGCTCAATGCAGGGGGGCATTTGAGCTACCTTCCAGGAAATGAATGGATATTAAATGACACTTATCCGCAAGGAAAACAGCGAATGCAGATACCCCATTTGTATCACGTTATGTCGGGCCGTCGAATTGACTTAGGGCAATTTCACTTACCGGAAGTCTACACCGGGGAGTGGCGTGTCGATACTCATCCCCGTTTCAGCCCCAATTCAAAGTATGTCTGTATTGATGCCCCCCATGAAGGCCAGGGCCGTCAGTTGCATTTGATTGATATCAGCGGGATAATTAATCAAAAGTGAAAGAGTCTTTAATTACGTTGATAAGAAACTTTTTATCATTTTGGACACATTTGGGAAGATGGATTGACAGAGAACCGACTGTGAGGCATACTTCTACCATATGGGTCTTTTTTGATCTGTATAATGCTTTGCTTGCCTTAATGTTTTAGGTTCTTTGTTTTAAGACTCTTCAATATTTATTGGACAGCAAGAAAAAGGCTGGTTGCGAGTCACTTGCAGATCGACTCGTTTTATTATATGACGTTCCCTATGTGAACGAAGTGATTCACAAATGAGAACTTTCCGCTCTGTTGCCATGCGTATTGGCCCAAGGGAAATTTCTCTGATTTTAGGAACTGGCTACAGTGAAATGTGAATCTCTGTATTGAGTTATTCACATTTGCTTCTTTGCTCAGGAGAGCTTAGATTCTGCCGGTTCGTACTTTTTAATGGATTGTTAGCTCAAAGTGGCACGGCTGTGGTACATCAGCAGGATTGCTGATTTTCACCTGGCATTGGCAGAAACATGAGAATGAAACGAAGGAACTTTCGTTCATTTTTTGTCTTGTGACGTTTGTTTTCTGTCGAAGTGTTTGAGGTATTCTCTCAGGCTTTACTTGTCGCGCAACGCTGTATTTCTACTCTATTTTCTTTGTGTTGAATTTTCTTTACATAGAAGACAGGGCAGTACAGGCTTGTTGGTGCGGTTGTTTGAACAATGATGGCGCATGCCATGATGAGAGAAATACTTCGTTGGGTTACTGGGAAAGGAATCCGGAAAGCCTGGTCTGTTGAAAGATTTAATACCAAAACTCAATTAATATTTGCGTGAAGATATTTTCGTGGCCTTGTACTGACAAGGACTTTGGAAACATACCAACGCGAAAACAAATACGCGAATGCGTATGACAGACTCTGTCTAGCAACAGAACAATGCGGTTCAACATCAGAAATGAGTTGGCTGTAAACGTCTCGATGAAAAACGTGGGAGCAAGCCCATGGCTTCGTCATTATGATTCGATACAGCACGAGTAATTAACGCCGCTCCGAATATCCTTTAAGTAGGATTTAATACATTTTTTAATTTTGCTCTCAAGCTTTGGCAAGCCTTAGATGTTTTGCCTGAGAAATCAGCGAACTCTTTAAGAGTTGTATGATTGACAGCTTGATAACTTTACATTGGAGAAGCCGCAACTCATTACTGCGGTAGGATTGATTTATGCCCATTAAGAGCACCAGCACAACACGTCGCGCGACACGTACAAAAACAAGAACTCGTAAGAGTCCTGTTGCTACTGCAGATAAGACAGAGACAGCTACAGAAACAAGTAGTAGCACTGATGAAAAAAAGAAGAGTGAAACGACAACTCGTTCATCCTCATCTCGTGTGAAATCAGAATCCAAAGAGAATCGGGACGATGATTTTGGCACCGGGGTTATCGAAGCCTCTACAAAATCAGAAGAAGGCTCTTCCAGTAAAGAAAGTAGTGATTCTCAGCAGCAAGGCAACCGCAGACGCCGACGCAGGCGTCCTTCGAGTGGCGAGCAGCGTGACAATTCTTCATCCAGCAACAGCAACAGTGGCGGTGGTGGCAATCGCGGTGGCGGCGGCAACCGTGGTGGCGGTGGTGGTGGCAACCGTGGCGGGGGTGGTGGACGTGGACGTGGCGGTGACAATCGTGGGCGCGGTGACGGAAGAGGGCGAGGTGACGGTCGGGGTCGCAGTGGCGGTCAGCAGAGCCGGGGTTCGTCAAGATCCTCTGTTGCTTCTACAGGACAAGCAATTAATGAAATCGAAGGAACTCTTGAGGGTGTACTTGAGTTACATCCCAAGGGCTATGGTTTCATGCGGGATGCGAAAGTCGATTACGCTGCACAGGATTCTGATACTTTCGTTTCCAGCACAACGGTTGAAAAATACGGTCTTCGTGAAGGTGTTCTCATTAAAGGTGAGGTCGGTCCTGGTACTCGTGGTCAGGGGCCTCGACTGCATGAAATTGAGACAATTGATGGACGAACTCCCGAGGAATTCAAGGAAATTAAGCACTTTGATACTCTGACTGCGGTCAATCCTTTTGAGCAAATTAAGCTCGAAACATCGCAGGATTTGGTCACGATGCGAGTGATGGATTTGCTGACTCCGATCGGCAAAGGGCAGCGGGCTTTGTTAGTTGCTCCTCCTCGAACCGGGAAAACATTGTTGCTTCAGGATATTGCTAATTCGGTCAGTACAAATCACCCGGATATACACCTGATTGTTTTGCTGATTGACGAGCGTCCTGAAGAAGTGACTGAAATGCGTCGTCTGGTGGGTGGCGAAGTCATTGCCAGTTCGATGGACCGCGATGTTGAAAGCCATGTTCGCACGAGTCAGTTGATTTTCGAGCGAGGTAAGAGAATTGCAGAAGCTGGCGGAGACGCTTTCATTCTTCTGGATAGTATCACGCGTACTGCTCGGGCATTCAACAAATGGGTGGGAAACACTGGGCGAACAATGACTGGTGGACTCGATGTCAAAGCCATGGATATTCCCAAGAAAATGTTTGGGACCGCGAGGCGATTTGACGAAGGCGGCTCTCTGACAGTTGTCGGGACAGCTTTGATCGATACCGGCAGCCGAATGGATGAAGTCATCTTCCAGGAATTCAAAGGGACAGGGAACATGGAAATGGTGCTCAGTCGCGATTTAGCAGATCGTAGAATCTGGCCTTCGATTGATATTGCGAAGTCAGGAACTCGTCGCGAAGAAAAAATTCCTGATAAAGATGTCATGGATGGCGTGACCGCTTTAAGACGGGCATTGATTTCTATGAGTTCGGTTGAAGCGATGGAAGAATTGACTCGGCGGTTGGCAATGTTCCCGACCAACAAGGAATTCCTGGAGAAAATTCGCTCAATTCTCTAATGGGTTGTTGCTGAGAAGAAAGTTGTGAGGCTGGGAGGATTCTCTCAGCCTTGCTCATTATTTCTGCGAGTTGTAGTGGCCCTGTTACTGGCACGGGTTTGAGATGACTAGAAATCAGAGCTTATTTAGAAACAGGATATGGCAG
>JAESQE010000430.1 GCA_016765335.1 Planctomycetaceae bacterium | reverse complement strand
TTTGCAGAATAATCATCCACGATCACCTCTCCTTAAATCCGAGTCAGCCGAAAGTATCTTCGATTTGACAACTTAAGAAAAGAGGGATCTTATTTTAGGACAATTCCTAAGTACGCAAAGCCAATTATTGAAAGTTTTAAAGAAGAGTTTTCACAGGCGAGTGAGACTGTCAAGAAGGTTGAAGATGCAACTCAAAAAGCAGTAGTAGCTCGACTAACAAATCCGAGACGACTTCAACTGTTAATGGAGTCTAATCCAGATCTAAAGTCCGAAATTGCAGGATTTCTCCCTGCTCCTGAAGCGTCAGAGGACGACGAATAATCCTCTGGTTCAGGAAGTAGGGTACGCGGCGGAATTAAGTATCTGCGGGGGCAGTGTTCGGAGTGACGGGTTGAATCGGATGTGTTCGCCACCAGTTGGCGATGGTTGAGGCTGTGATATTCATGACTGGGCCGAACACTATCGGGGCGAGTCCCAGGGTGGCGACTTTTCCCATTTCCGCGGCGATGCCGGACGCCATGCCGGAGTTCTGGAGACCGACCTCCAGCGAGATCGTGCGGCAAGTGAGCTTGTCCATTCCCAATGCTCGGCAAACCCAATAACCAAGCAGGTAACCAGCGGTGCAGTGCAGTAAGCAGGCCAGGATCAGCAGCGCCCCCATTTGCAAGAGGTTGTCCCGGCCAGGGGCGACCGTCAGCACGGTCATCAGAAAGATACCCACCATCGAGACCATGGGCATCACGCGGTCGAGCCATTTGAATCGGTGATAGAACAGGTGATGAAACACGAGGCCGCCCAACACCGGCAGCAAGACAATTTTTGTAATGCTCCACGTCATGGCTGACACATTTATCTCGATCATTTGACCGGCTAACAACCGCATTAAAAGCGGTGTCAGAATCGGAGCCAGCAGCGTGGAGGCTGCCGTCATCGTCACAGACATCGCAAGATTCGCTTTGGCGATATAAGCCATCACATTGGAGGCCAGTCCGCTGGGCGAGACACCAACCAGCACCAACCCGGCTGCGATCTCCGGTGGAAATCCGAACGTATACGCCAGCACGAATCCGATTACAGGCATGATCGTAAACTGACATGCAATGCCCGTCAGAATCCCGGCTGGCATTTTGAAGACGCGGGAAAAGTCACCAAGGCTTAATGTCGTTCCCATGCCAAACATGATGATTTGCAAGATCGGCACGAAAAGCCTGGTGAATTTGAAATCTCCAACACCAATAAACCAGGAAGGAAACGACATCCCCAACGCAACACCAACAGCAATCCAAAGCGTGAACGTTACGTTTCGCAGTTTCGGATTAAATGATGCTGCAATCGCCAGACTGAGAAAGCAGGCCGTCAAACAGGGCCCGATCCATGAATTGCTTCCCGTCCCCCACGCCACGACAAAAGCGAGGGCAGATACAACGGACAATCCCAGCAGCAAGCAGTTAGCAAATCGTGTATGAGTCTTCATAAATTAATCCACTATCCGATCAATTCGAGCAACGCCGTAAGGAGGAAGGTTGATGCGAAGTTCTGCCTGTGTATCAATCGGTTTCCCATTGAGTAACTGGACAGTGACCGGTTTGACACTGAACCCACGAAGTGTAACCGTTTGTGGTTCAGAGGTGAGATTACCGATGAGCACACGCCTGAGACCAGGGGCATGCAAAGCAATTCCCACAGCTGCGAGTGTGTCCGAGGAATCGATCTGTTGCACTTGACCACCTGGAAATCGAGAAAATTCCTTGAGCAGCTGATAGACGGGGAATGTCTTGCCGGGGGTAGAGGGAAATGCTGCCGGCCTGTCTTTAACATCGTCCGCGTCCATAATTCCGTTCCAACCAACCGTCTCGAAATATGTCGCACTATGAGCACCGGCGTCTGCAAGATGTTTGATGCTACCAAGAGTCCAGGCTGCGGTGAATGGTTCGACTTGCCGCGTATCCACATAGGTAGGCAACGGCCCAACAGGCGGCCCCCCGGGTTGATCTTCCCCATTAATAAATTGTGGTGCCAGCGTAATTGGCCCGATAATCAGCGGACGATTTCCCACAAACTGCCGTGTGCTATTCACAACGTCAGCATGAATGGGCAGTGTCTCAATCATCGAAGCGTTATCAAAGGCGTGAATCTGAGGGTTGATGCCAAAACCAACCGCTTCAATCGATTTGTCTTTGGGACGTGCCCGGTTCAGGTCTACAAAGTTTGCTATCCGAGTCATGCCGATCTTTGCTTCACCTGCCAGTGGTGCAAGCTGTTTGCTTACCGCCTGGAAATGAGGTGGATCGCCTCCAGTCACCAGCCAATAGGAAACGGGTGGTTGCAGTTTCTTTATTTCCTTCAGCAACGTTTCAAAGTCCGGGGACTCTCCAAGATTCAAACCAATATGTAACGACACTCCAATCGCATTGGCCTGTCTGGTAGCACGTCTTAACTCATTAATAAACGACTTTTCAGAAAGATCCAGGTCCACTCGAAGATGATCCAGGTGCAACGCTTTGATACGTTTGATTTGCAAGTCCGTCAAATTCTGAACTTCACCAGAAACCTGAACGCCGAGTTTGGGGAGTGTTGTCTCGTTTTCAGTAAGAGTCAGTATCGCACCGTTTGCTTGTGATGGTGTGCCTTTTGAATGACCATCCACGAGGCTGATTCTGATTTTCTGCGAAATCTTCGTTCCCTTGGGAACTTCGACGGGATAAGGAATTTCCAGCGGCGTGCAATAAGTTTTGAAAGAAGCATCGGTCCAGTTGCGTTGGTCTTCCATCTCGAAGACTTCTCCCTTGAAGTCTACACGGGCGCGAATGCCAGGGGCAACTTCGTGTGTAATCGCTCGTAAGTTCTTCGCTGGCTGTTCTGGCGAAACAAACTTTGGAAATTGCCCTTTCGACTTATCTCCATCAGGTGTCTCGATCACCCAGGGGTGACCGGCAGCAGAGGGACCGTGCAACACACAGAAACCAATGCGATTGCGTTTGAACGTTGAGTGTGCCTCACCATCAAACGAAAACTCGACCACTCCTTGATCACTTCCCGAGATCGAACCTTTCCAACGGAAGTCGATCTCCTCATTTTGGCAGCGAACATCGAACGAGACTTCAAAACTGTCCCCATGATCCTTAACTTCCAGGTGAGTGACCTTCGGCGCAATCGTTGCCCAGTTCTGATTACGGACAGGAGCATTGATGCCTCGTAAGACTTCATGCGGCCCTACTTTGATATAGCGAAGAAACACGTTGTCTGCATCAAAAACCATCGTGACTGGTCCCGCACGTAGTGGAATTGGTTCGGTTGCATGGACTGCCGAAGTAAGCACGAGCAGACCGAGTAATAAAACTTTAGGTATCGAAAGCATCTTCATTATTAATTTCTCACTTTCTTATTCGCGATTGCTGTTCAGTTCCCAAGGGAGCCAAGCAGCAGGGAACGACGAACGCTGCATTGAAATTCTTTGTTGTCAATTGTTTCAAGTGATGATCTCCTTGACGACTTTGCCTGCAACGTCAGTCAGTCGGAATGGGCGACCGTGGTGTTCGAAAGTCAGCCGTTCGTGATCGAGGCCCATCAGGTGAAGCATCGTTGCGTGTAGATCGTTAATATGTACCTGCCCTTCAATACCATGGTAACCGAATTCGTCGGTTGCACCGTGCGTGATTCCGCCTTTGATGCCGCCACCTGCCATCCACATCGTGAAGCCGTGATGGTTGTGTTCGCGACCATC
>JAESQE010000429.1 GCA_016765335.1 Planctomycetaceae bacterium | reverse complement strand
GTCGCCAGGAAATCATATTCCAAAATCATTAAACTGTCTGCCATTTAACGCTAGTTGCAATAGTAGGGTACGCTATTGCGTACCACGATTGCTCGCCGGCGTTCTACTTTATTTTCCGATGGCGACAGGTTCTTGCTCGCTGCATCCCAGTTTTGCAGTAGGCACCTTTTGCGATCCCTCGGTCAAAAAGGAATGCGTCCAATTGCAAGGCATTTCACATAACGGAATTATGTGAATGATTGGACAAGAAAAGATTGCAGTTGATCAGCTCGGTTCAGAGATTTTCATCTGTCGCTGGCGCACTAATCGTTTCAGTCGGGCTGGAAACGCTTTGGTTATTATTAGCACGATTGGAATTCATCAAATAATAGACACCAGCCACAATGCCAAGCGTTACAACCACTGATGCGACCGCAATCAAAATCCAATGGGCTTCCATTTGATTTTGTGATTTGGCTTGAGAAACCTTGCGTTTAGCAGCATGTGCAGAATTGCGGCCTACGATTGTTCCTTGTGCTGGGTTACGTCTTCGCTGGGGGCGTGGCGTACCGTCTGGGCGTTGAGCTCTACGTTGTGGTTGCTTGCGAGAACCTCGGCCTGCGTTAATTCTTGCTGCTTTAGCTTTTTCTGATTCTGAATAGAAGGGGTCGTCTCCAGCAGGAGATTTTCCTGGTTGATTCGGTTGAGTAAATCCTGATATTTCAGCAGCACGTTCTGCACCGTAGAGCATGCTGATCAAGTGAATGTTTTTCTGTTTCCATTCGTCTGTGCCGTGGTTACTGAGCCAGCGAGTCAGTTCGTCGGCCAATTCTTTGGCTGTCTGATAACGATCCTCCCGACGCTTGGCCATCATTTTGTCTACAATCGCCAGCAAGTCATCGGGGATGTCCGGGCGGTCTATTTTAATCGAAGGAGGCTGTCTGGTCTGATGAGCCAGAAGTCTTTGCACCAACGATCCATCAGTAAATGGAGGATGCCCAGCTAACGCGAAGTAAAACGTACAGCCCAAGCTGTAAATGTCGCCTCGTTGGTCAACATTGTGGCTATCAACGGCTTGCTCGGGAGCAAGATAGTCCGCTGTCCCAAGAACTTTTTCATCATGCTTGATTGTGAGTGATTCTTCATCGTCTTCTTTGAAAAACCGAGCGAGTCCCAAGTCTAAAAGCTTAACCGTGCCTTGCTCGCTGACTAACAGGTTTCCTGGTTTAATATCACGATGGATTAGCCCCGCTTGATGAGCATGTTCTAGTCCTTCTGCGGATTGACGAATGATATCAGCAATTTGAACGTAGGGCAGCTTCCCTTTTTCTTTGACTATTTGTTCGATACTGGTTCCGGAAACATACTCCATCACCAGAAAATGAATTTCTGCGCCCCCTTCGTTTTGTTGATCCACATCGTAAGCGCGAACAATGTTGGGATGATCCAGTGATGCTACCGCCCGGGCTTCTCTTTGGAACCGTCCCAGGTAAGAGGTGTCTTTGACGCGATTTGCAGGTAAAACTTTAATTGCACATCGACGTTGCATTGCGATATGTTCAGCCAGGTAAACCGCGCTCATTTCACCTCTACCAAGCAGGTCCAGCAATTTATATCGGCCCAGCACAAAACCTTTGTGACGGCCCTGCAACAGTTTTTCAGACTGCCATGCAGTAATCAATCCTCGCTTGAGGAGTTCCTCTGCGATATCGGCTGCATGGTCTAGTTGGCGACCGTGTCGTCGTAGTTCAGCCAGCGTTTTATCCAAGGTGACATGGTTTATTAGACCGCTGGCCCGGACTCCCGCCAAGAACGATTCTGCTGTCAGCTTTAGCGACATGCTATCAACTTCCTACTACATACTCACTTCATTCCGACTATCAGAAACAGAGAGTATTTCCCCAAACGTGGTGTTGATGTTTTTGATTCATCAACAGTCAACTACATTTTGTAACTTTGCAGGGCAATAATACCGCTGCAAAGTCCAGATAAGAAAAGTTTTTATTGAGGTCAAAAAAGAAGAGGTCTCCAAAGTTCCCAATGTTGAGTTTTGACAACATTCAGCAATTACCAATGATGTCTTCAGGCAACAGTATGTAGGTTTCCTCTTAGTTTCTGCTATTTTCAATAGCTTCTTCATCATGCCTGAGAGAATAAGCAATCGCGATTCCAGTTCTCGGAATTTACAAATTTTTTTACAAATCTCGCCTTTTTTTCTCCTTTTTCACCCGCTTATAATGCCACTACAGTCGTATGTACCGTATGCGGTCATTTGCATTGTAACCGTGAATATCAAACGCTAGGTCGTGCCAGTTTGATGTCTGAGTTGCGAAAGGCACATTTAAAGCGTGCTTTTGCGTTATGCTTAGCGTCATTATCTACTACGAAGGCTGGTCTGGCCCAGTCATCGTTTTATAGAAAGATCTTATGAATCAGCAAGCAACACTCAACGACACGGTCACGGTTCATTATACTGCTCGTACACGAGAGGGCGGGGTAATTGAAGATACCGTCAAGCGAAAGCCGCTAACGCTTAACCTGAATAATCAGGATTACGCACAGCCGCTGCGTACCAATATTGTGAGTATGCAAATTGGTGATCAGAAAGTGGTGACTGTTAACCCGGATCAACAATTTGGATACCGTGATCCGAACTGTCAAATTTCTGTGCCTTTGAGTGGGCTGCCTGCTGGAGTTCGAGAGGGTGATCAGCTCAGTGTGAAAATTCAGAACGAAGAAATTGATGTTTGGGTGATTCAAATCTTAGCAGATGAAGCAGTCCTGGATGCCAGTCACCCGCTTGCAGGAGAAACAATTGAATATACAATTCAACTTGTTTCAATCGAGACTCCTTGAAGACGGCTTCTATTCTAATACGCAGTCGCGTCGCTCTGCCTGGTTTGCCAGTTTTGAAATTGACTATCCGTGCTCACAAAACTGACGACCGGCAGGTTCACTCAGCGTTTTGGTTCTAGAGAATCAATCGGCACACGAAGGTGGGTGCAAGCACTGTAAAGACCGGTCACATGGGTAACAGTTGTTCGGAGACATGGGTAACAGGTCCAAACAGTTTAGTTCATCTCATCGGGATGTCCAGATTGAACTCGCGAGTATTTCTCTCGCACGTCG
>JAESQE010000428.1 GCA_016765335.1 Planctomycetaceae bacterium | reverse complement strand
AGCACAGACAATCCCGTTCAGGGTTGTCTGTGCTGCGTAGCAACCCGAGGAGTATAATATCAGGCAACGCTTAGCCTGATCCTCAAACCTTTCACTCAGCGTGGATGCATTTTGGTAGGTTGGAATAGCGGATACGCTATCCCAACCTACCTACTGATTTTTGTGGTAAAAAACCAGATAAGACAGTCATGCCCTGTTTTAGTCAAGCGTGCAGAGCTTGCAAAACTCCATCAAGCAAAACACGCATTAACCGGATGAACCGGTTTTAATTTCAAGGAATACTTGATACGGTTTGATTGAATATGTTTTCCTGGCAAATTCTCTTTTTTTTTACGGTATGCGGTTTTACGGTACGGGGACGACGAGTGGATCAACAAAAACTGGCATTACGTATTGATCCTGAACAATGGGTCGAAGAACATGGCGATTTTCTGTTTCGTTTTGCGATGAGCCGCATCGGTAAAGTGGATGTAGCCGAGGAATTGGTGCAGGAAACACTGCTGTCAGCATTGCGTTCGATTGATACTTTTCAGGGGCACTCGACTGAAAGAACATGGCTTGTTGCGATATTGAAACGCAAACTGATCGATTATATTCGTAAGCAAAAGAAACGATGCACATTATCTCAAAACGAGCGAAATGATTCGTGGGCAGACTCTTTGTTTGATGAACGAGAGCGGTGGAAAAGTCCTCCTCGAAATTGGGGAAGCCGTCCTGAATTGTCCCTCGAAAACGAGGAGTTTTGGAGTGTGTTTCATACCTGTTTAGGAAAAATCCCCAAGCAAATGGCAGAAACATTTCGTCTTCGAGAATTGGATGACCAGCCTGCGAATGAGATTTGTAAGGTGTTGCAGATCTCTCAAGAAAATCTTTGGGTGATGATCCACCGTGCCAGACTTCGGCTCTGGAAATGTCTGGATATCAACTGGTTTGAAGGGGAACATGCAAAATGAACATCTTCTCCTGCAAACACGCAGCAACTGCGATCAATGAATCTCTTGATGGTCGATTATCGTTGCGAAAAAGAATGGTGGTTCGTCTGCATTTAATGATGTGCAGTCAGTGCCGGCGGTTCAAACGCCAAATGCTTTTTCTGCGTCGCGCGACGCAGAAACTTACCCGCCTGCCCGAGCAGGAATCACAAACACAAATTGGCTTATCGACTGAGACGAAAATACGCCTTCAAAAAATGCTTCAAAATCGTGACGATCCTTCCTAATCGTGAAGCATGCACTAAACAGACCTATTTTGGATGCTTTCATTTATTTGAAATAATTTCGATATTGTCTGTAAGTAATTGCAATCTCGCTCGTCTAATCAAATAGTGTGCGTGCATTGATAAAGATATTTACTGAAATGCAGGCATGTTTTCCGTAACTAACAGGCAGCAGCAACGGGAGCTATTTCATGAACGTATCCAAGAGATTGGATTCATTTCCAGATCGTTATCTTTCGCGGTTTTCCAGCAGAAACGGTTTTACACTGATTGAACTTCTTGTCGTGATTGCCATTATTGGAATACTGGTTGCATTGCTTTTACCAGCGGTTCAGCAAGCCAGAGCCGCTGCTCGGCGGACGCAGTCGCGTAACAATTTGAAACAAATTGGCTTAGCGATGCAACATCATCATGATGTCTTTGGCCACTTTCCCAATAATGGTGGCGGGAAATGGGCAAGCGAAGCGGATCACGATGCCAACTTTCTGCCCAATCTTCCCAATCCAAAAATCTGCACAGAAGGTGCCGGTTGGGGAACGTGCTGGCCCTGGGGGATTGGAGATCCGACCAAGCCCGGAAAAGAGCAACCAGGCTCTTATATATTTGCCTTGCTTCCGTATATAGAACAGGGGAATGCTTTTGAGCAAGCGATCACGCTACAAGGCGCTCTTCCGGTTTCAACACTGGTCATTCCTGGTCGCCGTGACCCAACCCCCATCAATGTACCAGTCACTGATCCTGTTTATCCGGGATGGAATTATACCGATGGCGGCTGGGGCGGCTGGGCTAAAACAGATTATGCGGCTAACGATCAGGTAATTTTACCAGCTTGGGGGAATCGTTGGGGAAAAGTTCTGCGTTTCCGCGATCTGACCGATGGTTCTTCTAATACGATTATTGTCGGAGAAAAAGCGATTGACCTGCATGCCATGTCAACGGGAAGCTGGTATTGGGATGAGCCAATCGTTGTGGGAGGTTCGGGAGGAACGGCCCGATGTGGTCTGGAACTTTATCCAGATTCTTCTGATTTACTCGAATTGGTCAATGTGTCACGACCGTATCAGGAAGGGCCATCTGCAACAACAGGCATTGCTTGTGGCGGAGGAAATTGGGGGGCACCTGCTGACGCCGGAGGAGTGCAATTCGCTTTAGGGGATGGCAGCGTTCGCATAATGAGCTACAGCTTGGACAAGCTCGTTCTCGAACACTTACTCAAACCGCAAGATGGCCAGGTCTTGGGCGAATTCTGAACGATGAATTTTCTTACGTTTTGTTTCTGCACTGTGATGGAATCTATTGGAAGACCTATTTTTCGATGAACGACTTATTTGCAATGAACATTGTCCGAAGCTCGATTGCTTTATCAATCACACTACTTCTGCTGTCAGGTTGTGGAGACTCTGGTCCCGGTCGTGTTCCGGTGCAGGGGCGAATTGTAATGCAGGATGGCATGCCGGTATTTCCGGGTTCCATTGCCCTGGAACCAATCGAGGGAAGTGCATTTCGATCAAGCTCGCTACTTCATGAGGAAGGTGAATTCAAAATGCGGACCTATCCACATGGCGATGGTGTGGTGCCTGGTAAGTATAAAGTGGTCTTGTCGCTTGGCATGGGAAGTCCTCCAGAATTAGCAAAATACAGCAGTGCAAAAACCTCTACTCTTGAACTTGATGTTCCTGAAGAAGGTCTGAAGAATTTAGTTCTGGAACTTGAAGAAGTTGCCCAACGCGGAAGCAAAAAAGCTGGCCCCCCTGGAATGCAACGTTAATTGTGATAGAGAAAACTGTTGATAAAAACATGGGCATTCCAACAACAAAAGATCATTGAAGAATGGGTTTCTGGGATCTTACCATTTTTATTGTCGTCTGCCTGCTCTTGCTAGGCGGTAGCTTTCGTGCTGCCTCTTCCGGCAATGAATTTCTTGTTGCAGACCGCAAAGTCGGTTTTTTTCCTTTGTTGGCAACCCTGGTCATGACGGAATTCAATACCGCGACCTTGCTGGCATTCGCTGCAATGGGGTATGTCGTCGGACCGCGAGCAGTGGCTCTTTCTGCGGTCTTTTTAATTGGATTGGGATGGTACACGTTAACGGTTGCGAGAAAATGGAAAGAGTATAACGGGATTTCAGTCGCAGGATGGTTCACATTGCGTTACGGGAAATCTCTGGGGAGGACAGCCTCTCTGCTTTTGCTTTTGGCAACGAGCGGATTCAGTGCCACTTATGTCAAATCGTTGACACTCCTGCTGCAACCGACATTTAGTTCGATTTCGCCTTGGCTTTTGAGTGGCCTTCTGTGTTTGTTGATTGCTTCTGTCACGATCTCGGGTGGGTTACAATCGGTTGTGCGGTTGGACGTACTCGGATTTCTACTGACGGTGATCATGTTCCCCTTTCTACTGTGGCGCGGCTGGATGAATTCTGGAACGGGACTTCTTGCAGAAACCGCCAATTGGAACTATTGGTCTGCCTGGAATGATCCGGCATTACCCTGGTGGTTTATTGTTTCTCTTATGGTATTAACTTGCCTGACTTATATTTGTTCCCCCTGGTATGGGCAGAAAATATTTGCAGCAGCAGATGAAAAAACTGCCGTGCGGGCAGTCGGGGCAGCTTCTGTTATCGTGTTTTTTCTTTACGCTTGCGTCCAACTGGGGGCGAGTCTTTTGGCGATTGAAGTGAAAGATTTATCTGATCCTCAACTCGCGGTTCCGATGATGATCCAGCAATGGTTACCGCTGGGAGTGCAAGGTTTGGCATTTGCGGTGCTGTTTGCGGTTGCAACAACAACACTTGCGGGTGCCTGGAGCGCCATGGTGGCGATGACAGTCAACGATTTTAATTGGCACTGGGAATCTGACATTCAGAAACAGCGACTGCTGACATTGATATTTGCAACGATTAGTTGGGCCGGTTGCAATTTACTGGTGGATGATATTTTGAATCGATTGATCCTGGCAAACATTCCGATTGCAGCTCTTTCGTTTGCTTTGCTGGGAGGATTTTACTGGGCGGGAACAAGCCGTGTTGGTGCGTGGTGCAGTCTGATTATCGGCATCTTTTGGGGAGGGTTTTGTTTCATTTTCTGGGGAGAAGCGGGCGGCTACACCTGGCCCTGGACGATCTACGGGACTCCGCTAATTTTTTCTGTAGGAGTTATCGCTTCACGTCTTTTTCCTGATCCCCCGTTGCGATATAACGTGATTGAACAACAACTTTCAAGACCATCATCAATACGATAAAACAGGAAAACGGAATAAAATATGGATTCTATTTATTGGGTCATATCCCGAGATT
>JAESQE010000427.1 GCA_016765335.1 Planctomycetaceae bacterium | reverse complement strand
GAAGGGGGAACTGCTCAGGTATTTCTGCACGAAGGGAACTTTAATATACCCGCCACGAGGCTCTCTGATGGGACGCTGCGGTATTTGTGCCTGCTGGCGATTTTGTGTCACCCCGACCCACCACCACTAATCTGTATCGAAGAGCCGGAACTGGGATTGCATCCAGATGTTATTGTAACGATCGGCAAGTTGTTGAAAGAGGCATCTGAGCGGACACAATTGGTTGTAACAACCCACTCGGATGTACTAATTGATTGCCTGTCTGATAGTCCGGAAGATGTGATTGTTTGCGAAAAACCGGGTGATGCAACACAAATGCGGCGACTTGATCAAGAAGAATTAAAGGACTGGCTGAAAGATTACTCTCTTGGTGAACTTTGGACCAAGGGAAAAATTGGAGGGAACCGCTGGTGAAAATATTGAGAAGAAATAATACGCATTCGCGTATTTGTTCGCGCGTCGCATCTTTCCGAAGTCCTTGTCAGAACAAGGCCACGAGTGATCGCTTCACGCAAGTATTAATTGTGTTTGGTATAAAATCAAACCTATAAAAAACGAAAGCCCTTTTCGGTGGTTACCGAAAAGGGCTTATCGTTCAGGGTCGGGAATCGTGTCACAGCGGACAGTTATCCCTGGCGGTCTGTTGAAAACTTCTTTTCAACTGCCGATGATATGATTACCGAGCAGTGCGATAATATGATTACCGAGTAGTACTCAGTCACCTTTCCAGAAGAAATCGCTTGGTCCTTTGTGTGTGTAGTAAGGATAAGTGATTGCTCCCCCGAGTTGGCTTTGCTGTGGGTAAGACAGATTGTTCGGAGTTTTGTAGCTGTAGGTGTGGTAGTCGTAGGCTCCACGATGACGTCGACCGCCATGATCCCAAACTTGTTCCTGGTGATTGGGTGGAGCGTTTTCTGCACCGGGGTGGCAATTTGCACCGGGAGGACATGGCTGAGCATCAAAATTTCCCCGACGCCAATGTGGACTGACAGCTCCGTTGGCATAAGCTGGACTTGGGTAGCCTGCTCTGGGAGTGTGATATCCGTTATGAGAAACTTGATTAGTGTTCAGGTTGCTTTGAACTAAACCGCGAAGTTCGCCTTTAGTGCGAGCATCTCCGGTCCAGGTTCCGCCACCGGCTTGAACGATCTGCCCTTGAGCAGAGGCTTTTTCTGCCTGAGCAACTTGTTCTTCGTGCACCAGAAGTTTAGCTGCTTCCGGGCTTTGGCTTCGCACAACAGCATTATTCATTGTGCTACAACCTGTCGTGAATCCTATCAGCATCCCTGCTGTGATCATTGACGTCCATGTACTTCGCAACATTCAAAAATCCCCCTCGATATTTCCCGTTATTATCGAGTTCCTCAATGAACTCGATGAATTTATTTCTGTATGGTGCTTTCAGCAACCATTTCCAACGGACTTTCAATTTTGTCATAACTGCAATGAAAATTATTTAAAAGAGATGTTCAAACTCTCTTGTTACGTAATTATTTCGCAGACCTGTCTCGTATATCGGCTAGAATGTCCGTTTTATCGTGAAGAATCCTTGTAATTGTTGTGATCTCCCCTTTTTGTGTAACAGGACGCCATTGCAGAATTTCCCTATTCCCTATAACTTCACACAATCGTGACATTGAGTGAGGTCGCGAAATTGAAGTGAATTCTAACTAATTAGTTCAAATTCAAGGTAGAAACTGCCAGCTGGTTGCCACAAGTTGTCATCAGCCTGTTGATTTCTCGATCTTGAAGAAATATTTCTGGACTGAAACAGTCTGGTCTTTAAATTTAATGTTCAAAGGAGTGTGTTGTGTTTATAGCCGCCACAACTGGCTGTTTTTCCGGACTGAATTATCAGCAAGCGAGCGAGCGGATTGCTGGTTTGGAATATTCCCGGATTGAATTGACACTGGGAGACGATTCCGGCGATTTATCACCGGCCAATATCGCAGCTGACCCCGAAGCATCTGTGACTCGCGTTCGAGAAGCAAGCCGACTTTCCGTCTGTGCTCTGAATGTCGTCTCTGATATCGATATCTCTTTGTACCCTGGCCTGTTTAAATTTGCCAAGCTTCTGAAGGTAACGCAGGTGACGATGCCCTCGTTGGAGTTGGGAGCACCTTTTAATGACGAAACCGATCGACTAAAAGATCTGGTGACGTTGGCGGTACAAGAAGGAATTCGTCTGTCGCTGAAAACGCAGATTGGTCGTTTGACTGAAGATCCACATACAGCTGTCGAATTATGCCGGGCGGTTAAGGGGTTGGGGCTGACGTTAGACCCCAGCCATTATTCTTGTGGTCCGTATCGTACCGAGAATTACGATATGGTTTATGAGTATACCTCGCATGTCCATTTACGAGATTCGACGCCCGACAAACTTCAAATTCCGGTCGGCCTGGGTGAGATCGATTACAATCGCATCATCACGCAGTTGAATGTCTTCGACTACAATCGAGCCTTCTCGGTCGATCTCATCCCATCGCTGACTCCGGAAGGGACTTGCGATTTAGAAATGCGCCGACTCAGAATGCTTCTTGAATCGTTATTGTAATACGCGAATGCGTACTATCCATTCGGGACATTGCCTGGGCTTGGTCTCTTCGATGAAGTATCGTATTTGTCCAGAAGTTTTCCTTGGCGAAAATCGGTCTTGCGGTTTTGATGCAGCCTCGCACAGACTTCAGTGTTCTGCTGCATCAATAAAGCAATTGAAAATTGCTGCTTGCTTTGTTTGAATCCTTGTTCCTGCCTGTTACTCTGAACTTGTCTGAGCGATTGAATGCTCAGAGTGATTGCCTCTGCACGTCTGTTTTCTGGTTGATGGAATGATTGACTGGCCTTTTTTTCTCGATCCAATACAACGCCAAGCGTTCTGGACGATTCTCGTAGGAATCTCCTGTAATTCTTGTTGCGCGCTACTGGGCTGCTTTTTGGTATTGCGACGAATGAGCATGCTGGGCGATGCAATCAGCCATGCTGTATTGCCTGGGTTGGTCATCGCGTTCATTGTTACATCAACAACAAATGCGCTGCCTATGTTTATCGGAGCTGCAATTTTTGCGATGCTCACAGCTGGGCTTTCACGTCTACTTTCTTCGTTCGGTCAGACCAGTGAGGAATCAGGACTGGGTATTGTTTTTACCTCGCTGTTTGCATTGGGGATTTTGCTGATCCAAATGTATGCAGGGAAGGTGCACTTGGATCGTGATGCCGTTCTCGAAGGGGCGATTGATTTTGTGACATTGGATACGACCGAGTGGCTTGGCCTGCAATGGCCCGCTTCTTTGGGGGTCACCTGTGTTGTACTGGCCTGTGTGATTATTTGGTTGCTGCTGTTTTGGAAGGAAATCAAGGCTGCCAGTTTCGATCCCGTGTATGCCTCTGCCATCGGGCTGCATGGTCACGCGATGCTGGCAATACTGGTGATACTGGTTGCGTTGTGCGTTGTTGCTTCGTTCAAAATCGTGGGATGCGTTCTTGTTGTTGCGATGCTGGTTGTGCCAGCTGCCTCTGCACAACTGATTTGCCATCAACTGTTTCGCATGTTGCTTGTTGCGGTTTTATTTGCAATCGCTGCAACGGTCTCTGGTTATTATGCAGCCTGGTATCTCAATACAAATTCAGCAGGCATGATGG
>JAESQE010000426.1 GCA_016765335.1 Planctomycetaceae bacterium | reverse complement strand
TTATTGAAGGAACAGTAACTCATTGCTATTCAAAATCGCACGGCAAAAGGCAGGCAGTTGATACTCCGCAATGAAATCGGCTGCATCACTCTGTTCTATTTTGGTGGGATAACGCGAGAAGCAAAGTTCAAAGGCAAATTTTACTTGAGCTTCAACATCGTTAGGTTTTTCGGTTTCTAATCGTTTCGAAAACAGATCCGCCTGTTGAAGAAGAAACGAGCTGTTAAACAAATTCAATGCTTGAAGTGGAGTTGTCGAGCGACTGCGTTTGGCAACGGAACTGGCAGCATCAGGGCAATCAAACAAACCAAAAACTGAGTCCTGTTCCATGCGAACTTTTGTCATGTAAATCATGCGTCGCCAATCGCCGGGGCCGTATGAGGTTTTCGGGTGATAATGCCGAACGTTCTCTGGTTCGACTTCAAACGCACTGAATCCCGGACCACCAGTTTGAAGATCAAGAACCCCGGTAACAGACAAAATAGAATCACGAATTGGCTCAGCTTCAAGACGACGCGAAGGAAATCGCCACCAGTATTGTGAAGCTGTATCAATTTGAATTGCTTGTTGATTCGGCTTGCCTGATTGCTGATAAGTTGCAGAATTCAATATCAGACGATGAATGTGCTTTAATGACCAACCATGCGAAATGAGTTCTCCTGCAAGCCAATCAAGCAACTCCGGATGCGTGGGACGCACACCCCCAGAACCGAAATCGTTGGGAGTCGTCACAAATCCCTGACCAAAATGAAACTGCCAAACGCGATTAACAATCACCCGTGCAGTCAGAGGATTTTCTGGCGAAGCAATCCACTGGGCTAATTCTTTTCTGCGTAACTGCTCGGGAGAATCTGCATTGAGATTCAAGTCTGTAAAGATTTCAGGGGCATCAGGCGAAACCTGCTCTCGTTTGGCAAGAGGCTCTCCCCGATACAGTCGATGGGTCGGCCCAGGTTGCGTAAACTGACCGGCATAGATACTCGATGTCTTCCGCAAAGTATCTCGTTTTTTCTGAACCGCATTCAACTTGTCAAGCAAGTCCTTCCCGGTTTTTGCTTGTTCGACGGGCAAATGATCAAATCGATAATTTTTCTTCTCCGATTTTGAAGACGAACTGGGCAAGGAAAGTGGAAGTCGGTCACGGGAACTTGCAACGGTTGTCCAATTCTTTCCCGTTGTAGATGCTTCAATTACATAGTCAACTGCCAAGCGGTCTGCATATTTTCCCGGCCGATCTCGGCCCCATGCGATACGATCAATTACCGACAGTTTAGGCAATTCAATTTGCACCCAGCCTTTGCCATTTTCGTTAGATATCCAACTGTGCGAGTTACCATACTTTCCATCATTGACATGCTTGAGTTGATGAATCGGATAGCCCTGCAATGAACTAGAACAAGTTGCAATGGCCCCCGTTTGAGCCAATGCCACATTTGTATCCCCGGCAAAGATTTCTAACTCATCCAGACAAGGCTGAGATGCATTTGTTGCATGAATCGTGAATCTGATAAACTTTGCCTCAACAGCCGCAATTCGTTCTACATTATGCCTTGCCTGGACGGACTGCCGAAACGAAGGTTTCGCAGGGGATGAGTTTTGAACAATTTCAGTTTGCTCAACGGATTCAAACAGGACAACATCTGCGGTCAATGCAGTCCCGTTTTCACCTCCCACCAATAACAACGCTTCATTGTCTCGAAGAGTATAAACTCCCGCATTATAAAATCCGCTCCAAAGAGCTTTGTCACGCGGAGGCTCCGAACCATCTGCAAAGTTTTTTTGATCCACGACCGCAATCTGTTCCCAGTCGTCCTTGGTTTCTGGATTGCCATCATGATCCAATACATACCGGGCATCTGTGCAATGTGACTCCCAGCCGCATCCCCAAGAAATCCAAATTCGATATTCACCTCTAACTTTTGGTTTCCAGGCAATCACTGGTTGATCCGTTTTGTTTTTCCACCAACTATATTTCCCCCCACTAATATTAAATGATCGCTGAACATCTCCCGGATCGTTTTTTTCTCCACGAGCCATTCCAGCAGGATTAACACCGTGTCCTGCAATCGTTTTCAGTAACTTCACTTCAGAAGACTGACGCTTCGAATTCTCGGGGGACGGTTCATCATCAATGAAAACAAACTGACTTGGAGCTGCTTTGAGCTGATACTTTTCGAGTGTAGATCTCAACTTTGTAATCTGAGCTTCCAGCAGATCGATCTGTTTCTGCTTTGCTTCAGAAACAGGCAACTTTCGATCCGCGTGTTGCACTCCCGCAAAGATAGCTTGCATCGAATAGTAATCAGACTGGGTGATCGGATCAAATTTATGGTTATGGCAGCGGGCACAACCAATCGTCAAGCCGAGAAACGTCGTCCCGGTTGTGTTGATGATATCATCGAGTTCGTTTTGCCTTTGCATTAACGTAAGATTAATATCAGGACTTTTAACAAGATCATACGGGCCAGCAACCAAATAACCGGTCCCGATAGGACTGCCAAAACTGTCACCTGCGATCTGCTCTTTAATGAACTGATCGTAAGGCTTGTCTTGGTTAAAAGACTGAATGACATAATCACGGTAAGGCCAGGCATTGGGGCGTTCCCGGTTTGTTTCGAACCCATGCGTTTCAGCAAAACGAACAAGGTCCAGCCAGTGTCTGGCCCAACGCTCACCGTAGTGAGGACTCGCTAAAGTAGTCTCAACCAGTTTCTGATAAGCTTCAGGCGAATCATCCTCAAGGAATTGATTCACCTGCCTGGGCGTGGGAGGCAAGCCAAGCACATCAAGATAAATCCTGCGTATTAATGTCCTGCGATCTGCGACATCATTATGCGGAATCTTTTTTTGCTGAAGCTTCGACAGAATAAAAGCATCGACTCCATTATTAATCCAATCGTTCTCAATGACAGGTGGCTTCACTTTTTCAAGCGACTGAAACGACCAGTGATCAGTCGTTTGTTTTTCCTCCTTGAGCACACCGTTGGGGCCAGGCCAAGTTGCCCCCTGATCAATCCATAATCCAAGAAGACGAACTTGTGCGGGCGAAAGACGATCTTCTTCCTCGGGAGGCATCAAGTGCCCGAGTTCTTCACCACGCACCAGTTTCATTAAATGACTGTTTGCGTTATCTCCCAAAATAATCGCAGGTTCGCCAGAATTACCGCCTCGTAATAACGATGTCTTTCGATCCAAGCGGAATTCACTTTCCTGCGTATTCTCGTCATGACAATCGAAGCACTTTGCCTGAAAAATCGGCAGAATTTGTTTTTCAAAATCAATTGTTTCTTCACCATTGACGTGATTGGTGAACAACACCATGAGAACAGCAGTGAGAATTTGCAAATAAACAATCATAATCGAAGCCCTGGCGGGAAGTGGGTCGTGGAAGGAGCAATACCGTATCTGTTAAATTCTAGCTGACTAACAAGTGGTTAGTCAATGAATTTCCCCATAATCAGAGGTACGCTTCTTTTGTGCACTGCGATTGATTCAGCTAGTAGGGGTTGCTGTGCAGACCAATGATGAACCTCGAATATAAACAATCATTGCCATTGTAGCATGTACCGGGCACTCACACAATCCCGTCCAGGGTCGTGTGAGTGCCGCAGGCACCCGAGGAATTTACCAGGAAGTTGCCTCTTCGTAAGATTGACGCACCAGCGGAGTTGGGTGCCTTGGAATTGAATCCCAATTCCTCGGGTTGCTACGCAACACAGACGACCCTGTATCCTCTGCCAGGAAATGTCTTTTTTAATTAATAGAGGTTCCCTCAAAATAGGAAACAAAAAAACAACAAGCCATAATTCGCCCGGCTCGCCTTGCATCCTTTATGTAAAAAAAGACCGCAAACAAATTGCGGTCTTTTAAAGTAGGAAACTAAAGAGAACTACCGTTCCAGGCGACTTCTGCGATCTACCCATTCGTCTTCGAGATCCAGAAGAAACTTTTTCATGAAGATTATAATGTCCGCTTCAATTTTCAGCTTCTTGCCGATCAAAAACATTCCTTTAGCTTTCGAGGGATATTTTTGCAGAAAAACACGCTCGTCTGATTTTTTGGATCGGCCCTTAACTTGTTGATAAAGTTTTGTTGTATTTGTTCGATCCAGGGCATTGTTTG
>JAESQE010000425.1 GCA_016765335.1 Planctomycetaceae bacterium | reverse complement strand
TCGGCTTCATACGTGACTCATATTGCCAGATTTTGAACACGAGTAGACAAAAACCTTGCAGATTCCAACACCTCTATCCCCAGCCACTGCCCCATTAGGCTAGCTCCAAAATAGTTTTTCAGGACCGACCAATTAACATGTTGACCAAGGATTTAAAATATATGAAACAGTTTGAATACTCACGGGGCATTCAAAGATAGCGGGAATCCCTTTTTTGCGTCGTTGTTAATTATGATCCTTTTGATCTGGGTGGGTTGGTCTGATGAAGTCAAAACTGTTTTCTCTGAATATATTCACGATCTGTCTGTTGGCTGTTGTCGCCTTACAGCTTCTTACCGTTTCATCGCACGCGAAACCGCCGGTTGAGAAGCAGGCTCATTCGACTCAACATATCAATAACTTTGTGTTGCGTGATTCTCAGGGGAAAACCTTTTCCTTGAATCAGTATCGTGAGAAGGAAATGGTCATTGTTGTCTTTCTGGGCACCGAATGTCCCTTGGCGAAATTATATGGCAACCGCTTAGAAGCAATGTCTCAAGATTATAAGCAGCAAGGTGTCGTTGTTTTGGGCGTGATGTCGAATCAACACGATTCAGTCGAGAATATTGCTGATTATGTTGCGAAGCACAATATTACGTTTCCCATGCTAAAGGACAGTAAGAATTTAGTTGCTGATCAGTTTCAAGCGAAAAGGACACCTGAAGTTTTTGTACTGGATAAAAAACGCAATGTCCGGTATCAGGGGAGGATTGACGATCAGTTTGGCATCGGCACAATTCGCAAAGAACCTCGCAATCGAGATTTGATCAATGCTGTCGAGGATTTGCTTGCTGATCGTGAGGTTACTGTTACAAAGACTGATGCGATTGGGTGTATTATTGGTCGCGAAGTGATGAGTAAGCTCGAACTTCAGGTGACATTTTCTAAACAGATCTCTCGATTGCTTCAGAAGAAATGTGTTACCTGTCATCGTAAAGGTCAGGCTGCTCCGTTTGCATTGACGCAGTACAAAGAGGTTTCTGGCTGGGCAGGCATGATTAACGAAGTGGTTCAACAAGAACGCATGCCTCCCTGGCATGCAGATGAAAACTTTGGAAAGTTCAAAAATGATTGCCATCTGACAGACGATGAGAAACAGTTGATTGAAGATTGGGTAGACGCTGGTGCTCCTGAAGGTGATCCGGCTGATCTTCCTGAGCCTCTCAAATTTGTCTCTGACTGGCAGTTGCCTCGTTTGCCGGACGTTGTGTATCAAATTCAAAAAGAGCCGTTTGTTGTTCAGGCAGAAGGGGAAGTTAAATATCAAAACTTTGTGGTTGATCCTGGGTTTACCGAAGACAAATGGATTTCAGCAGCTGAACTTAAGCCGGGCAATCATCTGGTGGTGCATCACATTCTGGTATTTGTACGACCCAAACGGGGAGAAAAGAAATCAAGAGAAGACAATGGCGAATTCCTGGCAGCTTATGTGCCGGGGTTAATCCTGGAGCCGTATGCACCGGGATTGGCAAAGAAGATTCCAGCCGATTCGCAGCTGATTTTTCAGATACATTACACTCCCGTGGGATCTGAGCAGGAAGATGTCAGCGAGCTAGGGTTGATCTTTGCTGATCCGAAAACAGTGACTCATCTGGTGATTACAAAAAATGCGGCCAATAGTAAGTTTGTCATTCCTGCGCATGCGAACAATCACGAAGTGACTGCTAACTCACCAAAGTCTCAAATCTCAGTTCAACTGCTGACGTTGATGCCCCATATGCATTTGCGGGGAAAATCTTTTAAGTACGAATCGGTTTCTCCAGATGGTCAAAAACAGACATTGCTGTCGGTTCCAAATTATGATTTCAACTGGCAAACTACCTATCGATTGCAAAAGCCGATTACGCTCGCTCCAGGGACTTATATTCATTGCACTGCTCATTTTGATAATTCGGCGGAGAATCCGTTTAATCCCAATCCAGAAACATCGGTTCGTTGGGGGGACCAGACCTGGAACGAAATGATGATAGGCTACTTTGATATTGCGATTCCTTTGAACGCTGGCTCCAAAGCAAATCAGGCCGAAGCATTTGGTGGGCTACCTGAAAAATTACTGGCCAGACTCGACAAGAATGCTGATGGAGAGATCTCCCGTGATGAAATCTCACTGAAGATGCTGCCGCTGTTTCTGTTTATTGATACAGACAAGAACAGTCGTGTCACGCTGGAAGAACTGAAAGCTGCTGACAAGAAACGCCGCAAGAATTAATTGCTTGCAAATAACTGGTGAGGGTCGAATTCTAACCTGAGCTTTTCCTGGAGCGGCTTTGCAGCTTCTTTATCTGCCTCTGAAGAGCTTAGGCATTGGCTGTTTACGGTAAGATGTGCGAGTTCATCAAGTAACTTGCTTTGTTGTGTTGATGAATCTTCAGTATCTGCAAGGCTTCTTAATATTACCGCTCCACGCGAGGCATGCCCAAACCCGCTGAAATGATGTTTGCTTGCAATGTTGAGGACATCAATTGTTTGAGACGCAAGGCAACCCAGCCGCAAAACTGTAGATGGCTGAGGGAGTCCTTCGATGAAGTTCCAGGGGTCTTGACTGGGGATCCACGGTTCGATGTTAATCAGCGTTGTGTCATCGATTTGGCTTGCTGTCTCTTTGATGAGTTTTGTTAAAGAGTTGATTGTCTCTTCTGATCCTTCGACAGCAAAAACCAGGGACAAGCAATCTGCCACGTTTGTCGTTTGACTTGGTGATGCTTCGTGAATGACATCAAAAATGACGGGATTGAAGGGAAGTTCTCGCAAGTTCTGCCAGAGTTTGTTCAGGGAATCGATCGTTTGTGCATTGAAACGATGCACAAGGATTTGCTGTGGTTGCGGTTTGACTTGCAAGGTTGCTTCAAGCGGGATGGCTAGTGTTCCATCTGAACCCACAAGCAATTTGCATAGGTCGTAACCAGCGACATTTTTAACAACGCGGCCACCAGCATGGAAGGTTCTGCCACGTCCATCAATGGCGGTGATGCCAAGCAGCCAGTCCCGCATCGTACCGTAACCGGCGCTGAACGATCCGTACCAGTTGTTGCAGATGACTTCGGCTATCGTAGTTTTATCAGGACTGGGAGTGTTTACCGGTAGCCACTGGTTGTGTTTGAGTAACTCGGCTTGCAGTTCAGAAACTGTCATTCCGGTTTCAATGGTGATGGTCATGTCCCGGTAAGGATAATCAATGATTCGCTTCAGCCCAGACAAATTCAGGTTTGGGCTGTTTGATGAACCAAGCGGGTTGAGCCAGTGGATTTTGTGACGAGATTTAACTTGTTCTGTGATCCACTGGGTTAGTTCAGCTTGTGTTTCCGGAGTAAAGTAACTCATAACAATCCCAGTTAAAACGAGCGATCAGACATCGCTCGTGGCCTTGTTCTGGCAAGGATTTCGAGAATAGGGAACCTCTGGGAATTTAATGCCAGAACTTCTTGAAGACAATTCGATTATAAAATGTGGGTTAAAAACCCCCTCTAACTCCCCCTTCGAAAGGGGGAGAACCAATTTCCAGAGGTTCCCAAT
>JAESQE010000424.1 GCA_016765335.1 Planctomycetaceae bacterium | reverse complement strand
TTCTGGTCGAGCAGCCATTGCTCGAAATGTAATACGTCCGATACGTCCAAAACCATTAATTCCTACGCGTACTGCAGCCACAGCTGGTTCCCCTTTTCCGTGTTTTTTCACAAAATAGAATCTTGTTTGACAGCTTCGTCAATAATGTTTGTGAGCACCCGCCCAACTGCTGTCAGATAACTTAATTTCCTCGTTATTCAGCACAGCATTGTATCGTTTGACGTGCTGAGTCTCAAGCAACCGGTCGCCCTGCAGTGTACGCATCAACGATACCGCATACGAGCAGTGCCGCGAGCCTATTGAGAAGTTGCAGAAAGAAGACATGTAGACCTTTTTGTCAAGGGGCATTCGGTGAATTTTTAAAACATATGCTCGGACGACTAGATTGATCGGAACAGCCGCCTCTCTCTCAAGTTCATGTCCTGCAAATAGTATCATGCTGTTTTCTTTTAGCAGCCCAATGTCGAAAAATAGAACTAGGTTTTGTTTGCACCCTGAAATCTGACACAGAGTCAATTTCGTACTCAAAACTGAATTCGCTTCACTTTTTATGTGTGAATCACTAATTCAACGATTTCAAAGGGCAGTACTCTTATTTTTTCTCCTGGATTCTTAGGGAAGCTACTCAATGGTTAAAATACTACTTGTTGATGATTCACGAACTGTCCGACTTGTGGGGCGACGCATGATGGAAAAAATGGGGTTTGAGGTCCTTGAGGCAGAACATGGCGAAGATGCCTTGGTAGTCATCGGTAAGCACCCAGACGTCACAGCTATATTGCTGGACTGGAACATGCCTGTGATGAACGGCTTAGATTTTCTTAAAGCCCTTCGTGCACTGCCACTACCCAAGCAGCCTTCTGTCGTCATGTGCACAACAGAAAACGACATGGGCCACATCATGGAGGCCATGGATGCTGGTGCTAACGAATACATTATGAAGCCGTTTACAGAAGACATCGTCCGCGACAAATTAGAAGTGGTTGGGATTCTTTAACATGTTAAGTAAAGTGCGAGTTCTAATTGTCGATGACTCCGCGGTTGTTCGAGGTCTGGTGTGCAAATCGCTACAGCAGGACGAGAGCATCGAAGTCGCTGGCACTGCAATGCACGGAGAAGCTGCGTTAGCCTGGCTGAAAATAAACCAGGTTGATGTCATCGTGCTTGATGTCGAAATGCCTGTGATGGATGGATTAGAAACGTTGAGAAATATTCAACGCGACTATCCTCGCGTCAAAGTCATTATGGCAAGCAGCCTGACTTCCTCGGGAGCCAAAATCACAATGCAGGCTTTATCGATGGGGGCGGCAGAGTGTATTTGCCAAGCCGGTCGCAAAAAGTGCTGCCGAAGCAATGAAAATTGTCACCAAGGAATTGATTCCTTTGGTCAAAGGTCTCGGCGGACTCTCTCCTGAACCGGGGGTCAAGTGCCATACCAGAAAACCGCTGGAAATCATTCCTCGCATAAAAGTAAAACGTGGGGAACCAACTGTCCGTCCTAAACTGGTGATCATTGGAGCCAGCACCGGGGGACCGAACGCGCTTAACAAAGTGTTATGCGATTTAGGGCCTGATTTTGACATCCCGATTTTGATCGTCCAGCACATGCCGCCCATGTTTACCGGAATTCTTGCCAAACATCTTCAGCAGGATACCGGACGAACAACCATAGAAGGTAAACATGCAGACTACGTTCAGCCCGGAACAACTTACGTTGCCCCAGGTGGATTTCACATGAAGGTTCTTGCGTCTAGCAATGGCGTGATGCAAATCGAACTGAATGAACAACCGGAAGAACATTTTTGCCGGCCATCAGTGAACCCCATGTTTCGTAGTGCATCCAAAGTCGCGGGGAAAGACATTCTGGGCGTGATGCTGACCGGTATGGGCAGTGATGGCCTGGAAGGAACCCGAGAAGTTGTAGAAGCCGGCGGTTACATGCTGGCACAAGATGAACCATCAAGTGTGGTATGGGGAATGCCTGGTGCAATTGCCCGCGAAGATCTTCCTCACGAGATACTACCTTTAGATCAACTTGGATCACGAATCAAAAAACTGTGTCACATAAAGGCGATGTGTTAATGAATCCTCTCGACTATAAATTTCTTTCTGAGTTTCTTCAGAGCAATTCTGGATTACACCTGGGCGAGAATAAAGAATATTTGCTTGAATCACGTCTCACTCCAGTGGCCCAAAGCCTCGGTCTGAGTGGCATTGGGGAGTTAATCCAATCCTTAAAAAGAATGCCTACTCTGGAATTGAAAACGACTGTCGTTGAAGCGATGACAACGAATGAAACTCTCTTTTTCAGAGACAGTAAACCATTCGATGATCTCGCCAGGCAAATGATACCTGAAATCATGGAGGCAAATAAAACACAGCGGACGATCAGAATTTGGTGTGCAGCAAGTTCTACCGGGCAAGAGCCTTACTCCATTGCGATGCAGCTCAGGGAAAGTTTTCCCGAACTTAGCTCTGGCTGGAATGTGAAAATTGTGGCAACCGATATCGATGGGCAAATCCTCGCCAAGGCTCAGCAAGGGCAGTATTCCCAGTTCGAGATCCAACGCGGCTTATCCATTCAAAGGCTCATTAAGTATTTCGATAAGAATGAAAAAGGTTGGCAGCTCAAACCAGAAATCCGAAATGAGATCTCCTGGAAACAACTTAATTTACTCAAGGATTTTGGCATGATGGGGCAGTTTGATATCATCTTCTGTCGCAATGTCCTGATCTACTTTACTCCAGAGGTAAAAAAACAAATCCTCGACCGCATGGCTAAGCATATCTCCCATAATGGATATCTTATACTTGGCGGAGCAGAAACAATACTCGGTATTAGTGATGCGTACTACCGCGCAGAAGGCTGCCTGTCCGCGAGCTTTCATCCACATTCTACGAAATCTTCAGGAGTTACTGCCTTGAGATAGGCGTAGGCTAGAAGTAATCACTGGGATTATTGGAATTAAATATTGAATTCAAATGCCGTGCTCTTGGACAGCGCACGGCATTTTTTTATGATAGGTATTGAAGCAGGGTTCGCATCGCGAACTATTCAAGGGGACCTCTATTAATTGGTTCTCCCCCTTACGAAGGGGGAGTTAGAGGGGGTTTTTGAACTGTTTTTTATAACCAAACGGTATTCGAGTACCTCTGGGATTCAATTAATAGAGGTTCCCTCAATGCATTTTCTCATTTCATGCTATTAGCATTTTGGTCCGCAATGCGAATTTTATTTGTCGAAACCGAACAAGCAGATTCATTTTCTCCCATCGCGCTGGCTCGTCCTGTGTTCGAATTGCTTTGCGGAACCCGGTCTGCACGCCAGCGAATTCTCGAAACATTAAAGCCCGATGCATGGGGCGTAATTGTTCGACCACATCTGGAAGATATCTATCGCCTCGAACATCCCGAGACTCATGTCAACGATCCCGACTGGATTGCTCAAGGCGAAACAATAGCAGTCAACGGATTGTGGATTGCAGCCCCGCATCAACTTCAACAGCTCTCTTCAAGCAATCCCCTGTTAACATGCCAAGATCAACCGGTTGCTAAATTTCTATCTCAAGCCGACTCAGCCAAAGATCAATCACATCTGCTGGAATCGATCATCACTGCATTTAGTACCGGCAAACAGAGCGCACCATCAACCGAGTCTGCCGGATGTGTGCTTCAGTACCCTTGGGATCTGATCAAGCAAAACGGCGACACAATTCGCCTCGATTTTGATTTACTTCAATACAACAAGCAATCCCCTGCTCTGCCGGAAAACATTGCTCAAATTGTGACAAGCCCGCAAGAACAAGCGAATATTTTTATTGATCCGCAAG